>NZ_DAIUBO010000193.1:0-7376 GCF_036846665.1 Amaricoccus sp.
GCGGCCTGCGGTGGTTGTAGTCGGCGACCCAGCGGGCGACGGCGGCGCGGGCGTGACATTGAGCGCGAGGAAAAGGCCCGACGAACCGCGATCGCCGCCAGCCTCGACGAATGGCTGAATGAGCTCTCGGAGGCGGAGCGGGTCAAAATCTTCGCCGGGATAGAGGCAAAAGGGGCCGGAAAGCGTTACCTGATCCAACATTCGGCCGGCTCAGCTGGGTGAAAGATGGGGGTCACAGCAACAGCACCACCGTCGCAGTTTCGGCCGTTTTGTTGACCAATTGTTATCCTGGATCGGAGGTACAAGAGTACCCCACGCGCCGAAGCGCGTAGTGCATTGATAATGTTGTGTAATTTGGTTGCGGGGGTAGGATTTGAACCTACGACCTTCAGGTTATGAGCCTGAATCCTGCCATCCCTGAAAACCCCGTGTCTTCGGGGCCTTATGGCCTAACCCGCTGAGATTCACGCATATTCCCGTCCGCATTGAACCGCATCCAGCGGCACCGGACGGCACCGGGACGGGGTGAAACCGAGAACGCCGGTTGCGCTTGATGACGGCGACGTACATTGCGTCCCAATCGTACTTGTAGGCGGCCGGCTGGCTGGACGGGCGACGTACCAATTCGTTTTCCTCCTCGAAGCGAGTCATTTCGGTGGCGCTGATGAGTAGATCGGCCTTGGCCACCCTGACGCCCTTGGCGGGCGTGGTGATGAAGACCCACTGATCCTGATTCTGCGGTCTCAAGCGGTGGACGCGCACCTCGGGCGGGCCGGAGCCGTCGCGACGAAACATCGGCATGAGGTCGGCTGCGTGCAGGGCGACGAGACCCACTATGGGCGCGTCTCCTGCTTGGACGAGAGGAACGCTGGTGAGGAGCTCCAGCCGCTCTAAGGCCGCCCATTCGGCGATGTCGGTCGTCGTGCAGCCCCATCGCGCCGCGACTTCAAGCAGGGTGAATAACACCCTTGGAGGTAATGCCATATCGTCTGCCCCATCTTGCCCGCCTCTCTGCGGATTCGCCTCATGGTTGATCTCAGGGCGAGCAATCTAGCGCTTGGCTCTCCCTAAAGTGGAGTCCTTTGGTCGGGGTGCCGGCGAGGGTGGCGTGGCTTGGCCTCGGCCCACGCCACCGCCTGCCTTCGCGCCATCCGCCACCGCCTCGCATCGTCCTGGTCGGAAATCGGCCCCCGTCCGGGGTCGCCTGATCGGAGGACGATATGAGCGAAGCGATTGCCGCGGATGACGACAGGACCGGCGCCGACCTGCTTGGGGACTGGATGAGCCGGGATGCGCTCGCGGCCGAGCTGAGCATTTCCGTCGACACCCTCTCGCGCTGGGAGACGCGCCGCGTCGGCCCGCCCTGCGTCCGCGTCGGGCGCAGGGTGCTCTACCGCCGCGGCGCGGTGCGGGACTGGCTTCGCTCGCAGGAAGATCGCGCGGCGCGGCGCGCGGGAGGCCGGTGATGGGCACCGTGCTGGACTTCCCCTACATCGGCATCGCGCGGGCGCGCGAGATCGTCGAGCACCCGGACCTGCACGATGCGGCCACCATCCGTGCGGCGTGCGAGACGCTGATCAAGTTCGGTACGGACGATGACTTCCGGGCCGTGCAGAACCTGCAACGCGCGCGGATCATCAATCGGCTTGAGCAGCTGAATTCCGAGTTTAGCCGGCGGCAGAGCAAGGCACTCCGATTCTGGATGGTGCTGATCCTGACGTCGTCCGCCGCGTTCTGGATCCTCTTGGGCGTGCTCCTGGTCGGCGCGGTGCTGCGATGAGGCCGCTGCTGAAGGCCGCCTCGGTCGGCGCAGGAACGAATTCCAGTCGGAGCAAATTCAGAATGACCGCGCCCATTGCATATCCCCTCGCCTGGCCGCTCGACCTGCCCCGCTCCACAAAGCGGGCGCGATCGCCCTTCCGGGTCAGCCTCAACCGCGCCGTGTCCGACCTGCAGGACGCGCTTCGCCTGTTCGGGAACGACAGCGGCCTGCCGGTCGTGAACGTGGTGATTTCGTCGAACGTGACGCTCGGCGCGGCGAAGCCATCGGACCCCGGCGTCGCGGTTTACTTCGATTGGGACGGCGCCCAGCGCTGCATCGCCGTCGACCGATTCCCCGAGGTCGAGGCCAATGTTCGGGCCATCTACCAGATCCTCGAGGGGCGCAGGCAGGAGCTGCGCTATGGCGGGCTGCACATCGTGCGCGCTACGTTCCGCGGCTTCGCGGCGCTGCCGCCGCCGCCGGAGGACCGGCCCTCGCCGCAGCGGTCTTGGCGGGCAGTCTACGGCTGGCCGGAAGGGACGGCGCCGAGCCGAGCGGACGTCGAGAATGTCTACCGTGCGCTTGCTCGCCAGCGCCATCCCGATGCGCCGGGCGGGTCGCACGAGGCCATGGCCGAGCTCAACGCGGCGCGGGAGGCAGCTCTTGCCGAGCTGACGGCAGCGTGAGCGCGCCGGATTCGACCATCGGCGACGACGTGCTCGCGCTCACCCAGGATCTGGTCGAGCGCGTCATCCGCGATGATCGCGGCCGCCTGGTTGGCGGCGTCTGGGTCGACGGCAATGGCGGACTGCTCTCGGAAGGGACGATCCACACAGCCGAGCAGCTGCGCCGGGCCATCGGCAACCAGGACGCGGCGCGGGAGGGACGGTGGTGCCCGGACCGGCGCTGGAATGCCCTGCAGGCGGCGCGCGGTGTGCTGGCCGACCTGGCGCACCACACGGACGCCGACATTCGGGCCGCGGCCTACATCGTGATCGTTTATTCCGACGACGAGCGCGAGGTCGAGGAAGCGAGCGAGCTCAGGTCGCTGGTGGATCCGGGCGACGCGCCACGATGAAGGCGACGCGCTCCGCCAAGTCCCTGCTTCGCGCCATCGCGGGCAGCGCGGTGCCCGAGGCGCCGCCTGCGCTGTTGCGGGTGATGGGCGACGAGCACGTTACCGCCGCGCGCGCGCCGTTCGAGGAGCGCCGCGACTTCGACCTGTATCCCACCGGCGAGCCCGAGGCCATTCGTGGCCTGCTGGCGCTCGATGGCGAGCGCATCCGGGCGCTGGGCGCCGTCTGGGAGCCCGCCGCGGGCTACGGGCACCTCTCCCGCGAGATCGAGTCCTTCGGCCTTCCCTGCGCTGTCTCGGATGTCGCCGACCACGGTTGCCCGGGTGTCGAGGTCCGGAGCTTCTACGACTGCCGCTGTGCCTTGGCGCCGGCGATCATCACAAACCCGCCCTATTGCGAGATCAATGCCCGGGACGGGCGCGGCCGCTGGCTGCGCCATACGCTCAACATGCCCGGCTGGCGCTATTGCGCTTTGCTGCTCTCCTGGGATTGGCCGGCCGCGCGCGCCAACGGGCTCGGGGCCCTGCTCGACGCGCACCCGTTCTCCTACTGCTACCTGATGCGCTGGAAGTTGGATTTCACCGGCGAGGGAAGCCCGCCGCAGCGCAATGCCTGGTTCATCTGGGATCGGGATTGGACCGGCGCGGAGCCGGCCTTCCGCTTCATGGACCGGCACCTCGACCACCGGCAGACGGAGCTGTTCCCGTGAGCGGCCCAGCACGCCGGCGGCGGAATCCCGAGGCGGATATCCAGCGTGCGATCGTCGAGCTGTTGCGTGTGGTGCTGCCGCGCGGCGCCATCGTCCATCACTCGCGCAACGAGGAGCGTAGTGGCGGGGACGAGGCGCGCCGGCGCCAGGCGATCGCGGTGGGCATGGGCATCCATCCCGGCTTCTCGGACGTGATCGTGCTCGCGGGCGGGCGCGTCCTGTTCCTCGAGGTCAAGGCGCCACGCGGGTCGCTCTCGGCGGCGCAGGAGGCCTTCCGCGATGATGTGCTCGCGCAGGGCCATGGCTGGGCGCTCGTGCGCTCTCCCGACGACACGCTGGCCGCGCTGGCGGCCAACGGATTCCGCACCAGGCTCGCCTCGGTGCCGTGATGCGCGCCGCCGGAACATCGCGGCAACGGCGCGGTGGCGCGGCGGCGACCGCCACCGCGTGCCATCCCGCCACGGCAACCGCCATGGCGTTCTTGCCTCGGCACTCGAGGCAGGGCTGATGAGTGTTCACGCGATTTCATGGGCTTACAAGGTCGCGGAGGTCACCGACCCCTACGAGGCCTTTCTGCTCGTGACGCTGGCCGACCAAGCCGACGACTGGGGCGTGCTGTGGGCCAAGCAGTCGACCCTGATGGAGAAGTGCCGCTGCTCGAAGCGCAAGGTGCAGTATGCCCTGCAGGCGCTCGAGGAGCGCGGCCTTGTCCTGCAGTTCCGGCGCCGTCGCGACAACGGCTCGCAGCGCTCGAGCGCGTTCATTCTCGTGGGCTGGGAAGGCCGGAAACGGCCCGCATCGGTCGACGAACACCCGGTGCTTGAGCAGCTACATCTGGCGGGCCTCCTGGACCCGGACACAATCGGGGTGCATCTGGTGCACCCCGGTGCAGGGTGCACACCGTGCGCCAGCAGGGCGCATGACGTGCACCCCCAGGGTGCACGCGGTGCACCCCTTGAACCGTCCTTAGAACCATCCAGAGAACCTTTCCCCCCTACCCCCCAGCGCCCGGAGGCGCGAGCTGATGGGAAAACCGGCATTCGACCCTCTCGACCCGCCTACCGCAAGGAATCCGCTACCGGCCTATGGGAGCGCGCCTTCGATGCGGCTCTTGCAGGACTTGATACGGGTGCCTCACCACGAACGGACGCGGCCCCTGAATCCGGAATCGCGGGCGTTGCTGGTGGAGATCGAGGCGGCGCTGTCCACCTCCCTCATTCCCGCGACGGCGCTTGAGATCCGGGACGCGATGCTCGGGCTGCTCTCGCACTACCCCACGCGCGCCATGTCCACCAGCGAACGGGCGTCGGTCGCGCGCGACTGGCTGACGGACCTTGCGGCGGTGCCGGCCGACATCATCGCGGCCGCCTGCCAGGAATGGCGGCGCCGGCCCAACGCCTTCGCGCCCACGCCGGGCCATCTGCTCGAGCCGATCGGGCCGGTGCTCGCGGCCCGGCGGTTTCAACATCGAATGGCGTCGGAATGGCTGGCTGCTCAGGACCGCGTCGCGAACGAAGACAAGCGAAAGGACGTAGGGGCATGACCGGCACCATCACTCCATCCGATCTCGAGGATCGCTTCGAAGAGGCGGCGCGCACACTGGCGCGTCTGCCCGATCCGCCGGGCTCGACGCCGCGCGGCTACTCATCGGCCTGGCCGGAATATGCCCACGACCCCGGGCAGTCCTATGGCTACAACAAGACGCGCCTGCGCGTGGTCCCGAGCCCTGCCGCCATCAAGCAGATGGAGGAATGCCTCGAGTGGTTGAGCTGGCTCGGCCCCGACGATGCGCGGATCGTGTGGCTGCGGGCCGAGGGCAAGCGTTGGCGGCAGATCGCCATCCGCACGGGATGCGTCCGGCAGACCGCGTGGCGGCGTTGGGCAGCGGCGCTGGTCACGATTGCTAAGCGATTGAACCATAACGCGAAAAGGAAGCCGGCCCCGACCCCCAAGAAGATAGTGGCGGAAGAGCGTGTTGCTGAAGCGGCGCGGGACGATGCCAAGACGCTGTTGTGACGGCCCGATCCGTCGAACTTTTGGCGCGACAAAACGCGGCTAGATCGGGCAGATTCTGAGTATGCTCACGAGAGCTGGCGCCCCCTCCCCGGTGCCGCTCCCGTTTCGGGTCCTTCTCGGGCGGCGAGCGTATGCGGGGGGGCTTTGCGCGCTAAAGCTCTAGTGGCAAAGGATTTTTTCGGGTTCGCGCCATAGGTTCGCACCTTTGGGTTCGCGGGTTCGCATTCGTTCTTCGTGCGGTGACGCGGGGCTGACTGGCCGGGGCTTTCTCGCCCCGGCCTTTTTCTTGCGCGCCGCGGCGGGGGCACAAGTTGACGCGGCGAGGGTGCTGGTTCCTCCCCGGGCTCATATCCCGGACCACGCGGGTTCGATTCCCGCCGCCGCAACCAGATCGATGCAGACCCGGCGGGGACGCCGCCGGTAGGTCGCCTGGCTTCCCCTCCCGGGAGGCCGGTGGCCGCTAGGGCAGGAGTTGGCTTTTGCAGGTCGAGATGATGGCGGTCAGCGCGCTCGCGCCTTACGCGGGCAACGCGCGGACGCACCCCGAGTGGCAAGTCGCGCAGATCGCCGCCTCGATCGCCGAGTTCGGGTTCACGAATCCGATCCTGGTCGGCTCCGACCGGGTGATCATCGCGGGGCACGGCCGTCTCCTGGCAGCCGAGCGTCTCGGGCTCGACAGGGTGCCGGTGATCGTGCTCGACCACCTGACCCCGACGCAGCGCCGGGCGCTGGTGATCGCGGACAACAAGATCGCGGAGAACGCGGGCTGGGACGAGGAGCTGCTGGGGCGCGAGCTGGCGGCGCTCCGGGACGATGCCTTCGATCTCGACATCGTCGGGTTCTCCGAGACCGAGCTCGAGGAGCTGCTCGGTGGGCTCGACGACGAGGGTGAGCTGCCGCCGCTGGGCGATCCGGACCACGTTCCGGAGGCGCCGGCGCGGCCGTTGAGCCAGCGGGGCTGGGTCTGGCAGCTCGGCAAGCATCGGGTGATGTGCGGGGACTCGACGTCCAAGGCGGACATGGCAACGCTCTGCGGCTCGGAGCCGGTCGACGCGTGCTGGACGGACCCGCCCTACAACGTGAACTACGAGGGCGCGGCCGGGAAGATCGCCAACGACCACATGGAGTCGGGCGACTTCCGCCGCTTCCTGACCGAGGCCTTCGGCGCCGCCGCGGCGGTGATGAAGCGTGGCGCTCCGATCTACGTGGCGCATGC
Source organism: Amaricoccus sp. (assembly GCF_036846665.1). Classification (NCBI taxonomy): domain Bacteria; kingdom Pseudomonadati; phylum Pseudomonadota; class Alphaproteobacteria; order Rhodobacterales; family Paracoccaceae; genus Amaricoccus; species Amaricoccus sp. The sequence goes on from NZ_DAIUBO010000193.1 coordinate 6,780, forward strand.
GGACACCGAGGGACAGAATTTCCGGGCCGCGTTCAAGGACGCCGGCTTCAAGCTGTCGGGGTGCCTGGTCTGGGTGAAGCCCAGCCTCGTGCTCGGGCGCTCGGACTACCAGTGGCGGCACGAGCCGATCCTCTACGGCTGGAAGGCGGGCGCCTCGCACAAATGGTTCGGCGGCAGGACGCGCACCACGGTGTTCGAGGACCAGCGCCCGCCGGTCGCCGGCACCGCCCACTCGGGCTTCCATTGCAGCTGGTTTTCTCGCCATCCCAAGCGGATAAGTTCCTTGAGAACGTGCTGGCGCACCTTCTCTTCCGGCTTGAGATGGCCGGTCGTTTCTGTGCTCGAACCCTGGTCTTCCGGCATCCACCGTCCCCTCTTTTGTTGTAGAGGCCGGTCTTAGAGCACCAGTGGAAAAGAGCAACTCGTTTTGCGACGCACTCCACAGCGACGGTGCGAGTCCTGAGTTGCAGCGGAAATGTTGAGGTGGTGTTGAGGTAACGAAAAAGGGCCTTGCCGGGTTATCGGCTAAGGCCCTGTTTTTATTGGTTGCGGGGGTAGGATTTGAACCTACGACCTTCAGGTTATGAGCCTGACGAG
>NZ_DAIUBO010000194.1:0-7344 GCF_036846665.1 Amaricoccus sp.
GGGCTCGGGATCCGGCCGGAAGAGCGGGTCCTGCGGATCCGGCTCGGGTCGGCGCGCCCGGCGCACCAGGTCGATGCGGCGGTTCCGGGCGATGGTGAAGATCCAGGTCGCCGCCGCCGCCCGCTCGGGATCGAAGCTCGCGGCGCGGCGCCAGATCGCGACCATCACCTCCTGCACGATCTCCTCGGCATCGGCCTCCGACGCGCCCCTGCGCATCAGGAAGCCCTTGATCCGTCCGGCATAGCGGCCGAAGAGTTCCACGAAGGCCGAGCGGTCGCCGGCGGCGACCGCCCGCAGCACCGCCGCGTCGCTCGCCCGGGCGTGATCCGTCTCGGTCGTGACGGCCATCTCTGCGGACCCTGTCTCCCGACGCCCGGCCCATCGACGTCACGGCTCGGTGAAAACTGCGCAAGGGGCTGGCAAATTCCCCTCCCGTCACGCTAAACTAGAGCGAGAGCATGGCATAGAACAAGCTTGACCACGGGACCGGGTGTGTCGCAAGCCTCGGCCGGTGAACACAAGCTGGTGAACGAGCAGGAGAGCCTCACGGATGACGTTCGAAGCGTGGAAACCGATCGCGGTCTGCCTCGCGGTCGCTGTGGCCGGGCCGGCCTTCGCCCAGTCGGCCGAGCGCGTGGCCGCGCATACCGACTGGAGCGTTTTCGTCGCGGCCAATCCCAAGGAATGCTACATCGTCTCGCCGCCGGAGAACTGGGTCGCCCGCCGCGACGGCAAGACCGTCGAGGTCAACCGCGGCGACATCCGCCTCTATGTCTCCTTCCGGCCCGAGCGGGGCGTGGCCAACGAGGTCAGCTTCAACAGCGGCTATCCGCTGAAGCCGGGCAATCCAGTCAAGCTCGAGATCGGATCGAACAGCTTTAACCTCAGCCCCGGCGAGGGCGCGGGCGCGGAATGGGCCTGGACCGACCCCGCCGACGACGCCCGGGCGGTCGCGGCGATGCGCGCCGGGGCGGATGCCAGGATCACCGGCGTCTCCGCCCGCGGAACCACGACGGTCGACACCTTCTCGCTCTCGGGCTTCACCGCCGCGATCACCGACGCCGAGGCGCGCTGCAAATAGCAGGCACTCTGGCGTTTTTGGCCGGATCCGCTATGTGAAGGCGCGCGGCCGGGCTTCGGTCGCGTCCGAAGCCGCCGAGTCCGTGTCCCATGCCCGCCAGCGTCCCGATCACCCAGGACCTCGTCACCCTGCCGCGCGCGCGACCGGCGACGGCGCGGCCGAACCTCGTGGGCCTGCCGCGCGCGGATCTCACCGCCGCCCTGATCGCCGCCGGCACGCCCGAAGCCCAGGCGGCCATGCGCACGCGCCAGATCTGGCAGTGGATCTATCACAAGGGCGCGCGCGACTTCGCGGCGATGACCAATCTCGCCCGGGACTACCGCGCGCTCCTGACCGAGTGCTTCTCCATCGCCCGGCCCGAGGTCGTCACCCGACAGGTCTCCTCGGACGGCACGCGGAAATACCTTCTGCGCATCGAGGGCGGCCACGAGATCGAGACGGTCTACATCCCCGAGACCGATCGGGGGACGCTCTGCATCTCGAGCCAGGTCGGCTGCACGCTGACCTGCGCCTTCTGCCACACCGGCACCCAGCGGCTGGTGCGCAACCTCACGCCCGCCGAGATCGTCGGCCAGATCCTCGTGGCCCGGGACGACCTCGGCGACTGGGGCCGGGGCGGGCCCGAGCGGCGGCTGGTCTCGAACATCGTGCTGATGGGCATGGGCGAGCCGCTCTACAACACCGATGCGGTGCGCGACGCCATGCTCATCGCCATGGACGACGAGGGCATCGCGCTCTCGCGGCGGCGCATCACGCTCTCGACCTCCGGCATCGTGCCCGAGATCGCCCGGGTCGGCGAGGAGATCAACTGCCTGCTGGCGATCTCCTTCCACGCCACCACCGACGCGGTGCGCGACCAGCTGGTGCCGATCAATCGCAAATGGAACATCGCCGCGCTGCTCGCCGCCTGCCGCGCCTATCCGCGGGTGTCGAATTCCGAGCGCATCACCTTCGAATACGTCATGCTCAAGGGTGTCAACGACAGCGACGCGGATGCGCGGCGGCTGGTCAGGCTCATCGCCGGCATCCCGGCCAAGATCAACCTCATCCCCTTCAACCCCTGGCCCGGCGCGCCCTACGAGCGGTCCGAGCCCGAGCGCATCGAGGCCTTCGCGGCGATCGTCAACCGCGCCGGCTATTCGAGCCCGGTGCGCCGTCCGCGGGGCGAAGACATCATGGCCGCCTGCGGCCAGCTGAAGAGCGCGACCGAGCGGGCGCGGCGCCTGCGGCCCGCCGCCTCCCCGCCCGCCGGTCCCGCCGGCGTCTGAGAGCAGCGGCTCTCGTTCTCCCGTGGCCAAGGGGTTCCAGCCCGATCGACCCGTGGCGATCGGCGGTGATACTCGGCGCCCCTCGCCCTGCGGCTCGCGCCTCCGGGCGACCGGACCGGTCGAGGCGCCACCGGCGCCTCGCCTCGTCGGTCCGCGTGAGTGCGGTGCGGGCCGCGCGGGGCGCGGCCTTTTCTCTCACCCGAGCCTCGTTTTTTGCGGGGCACTGGGAAGCGCTGTTGGTCTGCGACATCGGCCGGCTCCGCCCCGCGGCAGCGGAATCGGCGGTGACATTGCCGGTTTGGCCGCTTATCCCTGCGCCATGACCCACGACCTGCTCCTCGCGCTGACGGGATTCGCCTTCGTGTCCTCGGTCACGCCGGGGCCGAACAACCTGATGCTGATGGCCTCCGGCGCGAATTTCGGCTTCGGGCGCACCATCCCCCACATGCTCGGCGTGGGCCTGGGCTTCACCTTCATGGTGTTCATCGTGGGCATCGGCCTGATGCAGGTCTTCGAGATGGTCCCGGGCAGCCAGGCGGCGCTGCGCGTCGTCTCCGTGCTCTACCTGCTCTATCTGGCCTGGAAGATCGCCAATGCCGCGCCGCCGGAGGCCGGCGGGGCGGCCGGGCGTCCGCTGACCTTCCTGCAGGCCGCGCTCTTCCAATGGGCCAATCCCAAGGCCTGGGCCATGGCGCTCACCGCGATCACGCTCTATGCGCCGTCGCGCGACGTCGGCGCCGTGCTGGTGGTCGCGGCGGTCTTCGGCGCGATCAACCTGCCCTCGGTCGGCTGCTGGACGCTCATGGGCCGGGGGATTCGCCGCTGGCTCACCAGCCACGGCCGGCTGCGCATCTTCAACCGGACCATGGCGGTCCTGCTCGTCGCCTCGCTCTGGCCGATGCTCGGCCAGGCCGCCTGAGCCCGCGGGGCCGGGAGCCCAAGGGAGGAACCCATGCCCGAGATGACCCGGATCGTTCTCGCCGCGCGCCCCGAAGGCGCGCCCGGCCCGGAGAGCTTCCGCATCGAGCAGGCGCCGATGCCGGAACCGGGGCCGGGCATGGTTCTCCTGCGCACGATCTGGCTCTCGCTCGACCCCTATATGCGCGGGCGCATGGATGCGGCGAAATCCTACGCGGCCCCGGTCGAGGTCGGCGCGACCATGGAGGGCGGCGGCGTGGCCGAGGTCCTCGCCTCGCAGGCGCCCGGCTTCGCCCCCGGCGACGTTGTGGTCGGCCCCACCGGATGGGCGAGCCATGCGGTGGTGCCGGCCGAGGCCCTGCGCAGGATCGACCCGGCCGCCGCGCCGCTCTCCACCGCGCTCGGGGTGCTCGGCATGCCGGGGCTGACCGCCTGGGTCGGGCTCGACCATATCGCCGGCGCCAAGGCGGGCGAGACCATCGTCGTCTCGGCGGCCACCGGTGCGGTGGGCAGCCTCGCGAGCCAGCTCGCCCGCCGCAGGGGGCTGCGGGTGATCGGCGTCGCCGGCGGGGCGGAGAAATGCGCCTATGCGGTCGAGACGCTCGGCTGCGACGCCTGCCTCGACCACCGCGCGCCCGGCGGCGCGGCAGCACTCTCCGAGGCGATCGGCGCCGCGGCGCCGGACGGGGTCGACATCTATTTCGAGAATGTCGGCGGACGGACGCTCGAGGCCGTGCTGCCGCGGATGAACCTCCACGGCCGCATCGCGCTCTGCGGCATGATCGCCTGGTTCTCGGGCAAGGGTGCCGCCGAGCCGATGACCCTGCCCGCGGTCTGGCGCATGATCCTGACGCGCCGGCTCCGGGTGCAGGGCTTCCTGGTCTTCGACCATTTCGACCGGCTGCCGGCGTTCCTCGCCGAGGTGGCGCCGCTCGTGCGCTCGGGCGAGATCGTCTGGCGCGAGTCGGTCGCCGAGGGGCTCGAAGCCGCGCCGGGCGCCTTCCTGCGCCTGCTCGATGGCGGCAATTTCGGCAAGCAACTGGTGCGCGTCGGCCACGACCCGGCCGGAACCTGAGCCCGCCGGGCCCGCAGCGGCGGATCCCCGCGCAAGCCCCGTTCCCAAAACCGCCCGTTAGAGGTATGTAAAGCATATCAGGCAGAAATATCGACGTCCCCAAGGACGCAACGAGCAACGAAACGAGCAGGTACATGACCGAGAGGACGTGGCTAATCGAGGATGGCGCAGATCATCCCGCTACCGACGACACTTCCGCTGCGAAGGCCCTCTGGACGCGCCGCAGCGCCCTCGCCCTTACGGCGGGATTCTTCGCATCCGGAGCGGCGCCCGCGAGGGCGGCCGGCTTCGTGCAGCGCCTCCAGCCCCGGGCCACCCATATCGTGGTGTCCAAGAAGAACCGCGTCCTGGAGCTCAAGTCCGGGCAGGAAATCCTCAGGCGCTACAGGATCCATCTCGGCTTCGCGCCGGACGGCCACAAGACCACGGCCGGCGACGGCCGCACGCCCGAGGGCCAGTACTGGATCGACCGGCGCAACCCGCGCAGCGACTTCTACCTGAGCCTCGGCATCAGCTATCCCAATACCCTCGACTTGGCGCGCGCCCGGGCCATGGGGGTCAATCCCGGCGGGGACATCTTCATCCACGGCGGGCCGCGCCAGAGCGCCGATCGGCGCAAGAAGGACTGGACCGCCGGCTGCATCGCGGTGAGCGACGCGGAGATCGAGGAGATCTGGACCCTGGTGCCCACGGGCACCCCGATCACCATCCTGGGCTGAGCTGCCCGGGCGGATTGCTCGGCGATCACTCGCCGAGCAGTTGCACCCACCAGATCTTGCCCGTGGGCTCCTCGTACCAGCCGAGGCCGAGGCCGCGCGCTGCGGGGTCGAGCAGCACGTTGCGCGTATCCGCGAAATCGAGCCAGGACTTCAGCACCGTCAGGTCGGAATCAGCGCCCTCAGAGATGTTCTCCCCCAGAACCTCGCCGCGGTAGCCGGCGCGGAAGGCCCGTTCCCGCGGGCTGGTCAGGTCGGAGCCGAAATGCCAGGCCCGCCCCTGCACCGCCATGTCCCGGGCATGGGTTGCGGCGGCGGCATTGAGCTGCGCCGAGATCTGCACCGGGCCGACACCCGCCTGGGCGCGGGCGGCATTGACCGCGTCGAGATTGCGCAGCCTGATCGCATCGGCATCGGCGGGATTGATCTTCTGCCCCGTTCCGCCGGATTCGCAGGCCGCGAGCGCGACGAGGACGGTGAGGGCGGCAAGGAACGGGCGAAACATGGCGGGATCCGTCGAATGGTTGCTCACCGCCCGCTGCTTAGCGGCTTTCGCATGCGCCTTCAAACCGAAACCATTGCATCGCCGGTGGAACCCGCTGGCCGAAGTGTGAGTTGCGACAAGGCGCCGGGAGGCCTATTACTGCGCCAGTTTCATCCGCAACGGGAAGAAGGCGGACATGAGCAGCAACGAATACCCCAGGCACACACGCCGCGCCTTCGGGCGGCTCGCGGCGCTCGCAGCATTCGGCGCCGGTCTCGGCGCGACCGGCGCCCTCGCCTCGACCGAGGAGGTCGGGCTCGACGATTACGTGCCCGATTCCCAGGACGCCCGCCTGCTCCGGCGCATCTCCAGCCTGCGGATGCGCCGCTGGCAGGACCATTTCGACAGCATCTCCATGGACGCGATCCTCGCCGACACCAACGACCGGGTGCTGCACTACTGGGCCTCGGACGGCTTCTACCGGGTCTATCCGACCTCGGTGCCGCTCAACGGCAGCCTGACCCGGCGCGGCCGGACCACGGTCGTGCTCAAGCGCCCGGAGCCGGAATGGCGGCCGACCGAGAACATGCTCCAGCGCAATCCGGCGCTGCCGCGCTACGTCGGTCCGGGCCCGGACAACCCGCTCGGAATACGCGCATTAAACCTCGGCTTCCCCGGCGCCTACCGCATCCACGGCACCAACGACATCCGCAAGATCGGGCGCCAATCGTCCAACGGCTGCATCGGCCTGTTCAACGAGCACATCCTGGAGGTGTACGATCGGGCGCAGGTCGGCACTCCGGTGTTGCTAATATGACAACAGTTGTGATTTACTCGAAAAGCCGGCTTTCGACGATTGAAAACGCGAGGGAAGGTTGGTTAGGTTCCAGACATTAGCTTGTCCGATCGCAGGTCCGGGCGAGCTAGCAGTTTCGCAGACCCGCACTCTCTGAGGAGGATAACAATGAAGTATCTCGTAACCACTGCGGCGGCGCTCCTGCTGGCCGGCCAGGCCTTCGCCGGCAACCTCGTGTTCGAGGCCCCCGAAGAGCCGGTCGTCGTCGCCGAACCGGCCCCGATGGGCGGATCGAATGCCGCCTGGCTCATCCCGGTGATCGGTCTCGCCGCGATCGCCTACGCCATCTCCAACGACGACTCCTGATCGCTTCGCGACAGAGAGCGCGGGTCGACGGCCGACGGGTCGCCTGGCCTGTGTGAATTTCACAGGGAAGAAGGACAGTGTCTGCGACGCTGTCCTTCTTTCCGTTTGCAGGGTGTCCCGTCCGACGCTCAGCCCTCCGCCACCTCGTAGTGGTGGAGATGCGAGGCCTCGAGCAGATGCGCTTCCCCGGGCAGCACCACCGGCCGGTTCCAGTTCTCGCCCGCGAAGGCCCTGAGTGCCTTGAGGTCGCGCCACACCGTCACCATGGAGAACTCCCGCGGCGAGTCGGGCCGCGGCAGGCCGACGGTGACCGACACGAGGCCCTCCTGCGTGCGCGTCAGCGGCAGCGCGGTCTCGAGGACGAAGCTGCGGAACGCGCCCTGCTGGCCCTCGTGGACGATCGCGCGGAAGATGCGAAGGATCATGACCGGCCTCCCCTTTTGCCTCGCGAGGGGAGTCTAGCACCGAACCGCGGTGGCTCCGAATCGGCCCAGGCATGACCCGAGCCTCGGGACAGGAAGAAGGCCGCGCAGGGCGCGGGGAGTGCAGCAACACCGCCGGTCGAGGATCGGGACGGGGCGGCCATGGACGGTGCGCAAGGCGCGCCGGCCCCCGGCAGGGCCGGCGCGGCCCGATCGCC
>NZ_DAIUBO010000195.1:0-7281 GCF_036846665.1 Amaricoccus sp.
AACCTGCTCGCCCGGCTCGGCCTCTCGCCAGCGCTGGTCGCGGCCTGAAGCATGCCGCCCCGCCAAAAAGACAAATGCCCCGCCCGCCCCGGGCACTTCCCCGCCGCTCCGCTCGCAGGCCGGCGCCCCGGTGTCCGGGTATCGTTCATTTGCCTGTCGCCTCTGAAAGGCTGAGCCGTGCTGGAGCGCAACCCCAATCTCGCGCGGCCCGATCCACGCCTCGAACGCCCGGCGGCCATGCCGGACGACGGAGGCATCAGCCGCGCCGAGTTGATCGGCTTTGCCCGCCGGCACTTTCTGACGATCGTCGGCTGCATGGGCATCGGCGTGCTCCTCGCCGCGTTTCAGGTCACGTCGCAGGAGCCGGCCTACACGGCCTATACCCAGATCCTGATCGACCTGAAGGCGCCGTCACTGCTCGACACCCAGGGTCGCGAGGTCCAGACGTCGCTCGACACCGCGGAGGTGGAGAGCCAGATGACCGTGCTGCGATCGGAGATGATCGCCAATATGGTGATCGACGAGCTCGACCTCGTCAACGATCCGGAATTCCAGGGGAAGAAGCGCTCGCGGATGGAGATGCTGGTCACCAGGGCCGCGGATCTCGTGGTCGGGATCGGCCTCTTCAAGCCAGAAACCGTCGAGGAGTGGCGTTCAGGCAACCTCGATGGCGCTGCCGAAGACTCGCCGACCGGCGAGCCGGCTGACGAGGCGGTGGCCGAAGGCGCGGCGGGCGAGGCGGGAGCCGCGTTGCCGGCCGATCCCTCGGCTGCACCGGCCCCCGGCACGGAGGCAGACCTCGAATCCGCCGCGCAGGAGAAGGCGCGGCGCCTCACGCTCGCGCATTTCCAGAGCAGGCTCGGCGTGAACCGCATCAGCGTCTCCTACGTGATCGAGATCTCGTTCCGCTCGCGCGACCCGGAGAAGGCGGCGCAGATCGCCAACGCCACCGCCTACGCCTATGTGAATGAGCAGCTCTTGTCCAAGATCGCCGCCATGGAGCAGGGCAACGAGTGGCTCGAGGCGCGGCTGAACGAATTGCGTCACAAGCTGAACGCCGCCACGCAGGCAGCGCAGGCGTTTCGCGCCCGGCACGACTACAGCATTGCCGATGCCGCGCCCACCGACCCGGCGATGATCACTGCCGAGTCGAGCGCCGACGAGGCACCGACGCTCGAGGAGCTGGAGGCGACCGCCGATACCTATCGCAAGCTCTACGGCAGCGTGCTCGAGGCCTTCACCTCGTCGCTGCAGCACAAATCCTACCCCTATTCGCTGGTCCGCGTGATCACCCCGGCGTCGCCGCCTTTCAACAAGAGCTCGCCGCGAACCAAGATCACCCTGATTTTCGGTGCTCTGGCCGGCTTGCTCTTGGGCATCGGCACCGCCATCGTCCGGCAGAGCCTCGATGGCTCGATCCGCTCCGGCCGGCAGATCCGGTCCGACTTGGGCTCCGACTGCCTGGTCGAGGTGCCGCGAATCAGCTTCTGGTCCAACGACCAGCGCGGCCTGACCGACATCTACGCCAACCCTGACTCGCCCTTCGCGGACGCAATCGGCCGCCTCAAAACGGCGATTCGCATCAGCGCCAAGGCCGACGGGAGCGTCGCCGTCGGCATTACATCGGCACTGCGCGGCGAGGGCAAGAGCGTGATCTCCAGCAATCTGGGCCTCGCCTGCGTCGGCGCCGGCTACCGCACTCTGGTGGTCGACGGTGACCCGCTGCGCTCGACCTTGAGCAAGGCGTTGCGCCCGCAGTCGGACAACGGGTCGCCGACTCGGCCGATCCGGCCCGAGCCCGGCTCCGGCTCGCCTGTGCCGTCCGACGGCTGGTTCGAGCTGTTTCCGGCCCGCTTCGGCCGCAACCCGGGCGACTGGGCCCGCACCTCGGCTCTGTCCGGCTCCTGGCGCGATCTGCAGGGGGCCAACGAGGTGGTGATCGTGGACCTTCCGCCGATGCAGCAGGCGATCGACGTGCTGCCGGCGCTGCCGAGCCTCGATTTCCTCATCGTCGTCGCAGCCTGGGGCACGACGCCGCTCGACGCGGTCGCGGAGGCCATCCGGATGGCGGATCTCTGCGGCATACCTCTGCTCGGGGTGGCGCTGACAAAGGTGCCCCGCCGTGCCCGCCGTCCGAGATTGATCTCCGGCCGGGTGGGTGGCCATCCAATCCGATGATCGGCGTACACCTTTTGCAACCTTGTTCCCTCCTTCCTCCTCGCAAAGATGGAACCAATCACCGGAGCTAGGCGCAGTTTCCGTCCATCGAGGGGGACGCGGGCAATGGAAGAGAGGACATGACGGAGCCGTTTGCAGTCGAAACGCCTCCCATGCTGCCTGAGACACCCGCGCAGGGTTCGACCGGCGGTTTCAATGGCTTGCTCGCGGCGATGCGCGGCGGCGTGCCCGGACGCCGCAGTATCGGGACCAGCTTCAAGCCGGAGCAACGGCCGCTCGGCGGAACCCTGAAGCGCGCCGTCGACCTGGTATTCGCCGCAGCCTTGGCGGTCATGCTCCTGCCGCTCGAGTTGATGATCGCCCTGCTCATACTTGTGACGATGGGGCGGCCGGTGCTCTTTGCGCATCCGCGCGTCGGTTTCCAGCGCAAGCCCTTCAATTGCCACAAGTTCCGCTCCATGGTGCGCGACCCCGACACGGTTCTGGAGCGCCACCTCGCCGAAAACCCCGAAGCCGCACGTGAGTGGAGAGAGACCCAGAAGCTGCGCAACGATCCGCGAGTCACCTTCGTCGGGCGGATGCTGCGCAAGTCGAGCTTGGACGAACTGCCCCAGCTGATCAACGTGCTGCGCGGCGAAATGAGCTGCGTCGGACCGCGCCCCGTCGTCGCCGACGAACTCGCTCGATACGGCGCCAAGACGCCGCTCTACCTTTCGGTACGTCCCGGGATGACCGGGCTCTGGCAGGTCAGCGGCCGCAGTTCGGTGGATTACGCGCATCGGATCGAGCTCGACGAGACCTATGTCCGTTCCTGGTCGCCCTGGCTGGACCTCAGGATCCTCGCCAGCACGGCCTTCGTGCTCCTCAAGTTCAACGACGCGGCCTAACCGGCCCGGCTCGCGATGGCGTGGCCCGAGCCCGCTGCGGGGCGGTTCGGCGACCCAAGCGGGTCCGGTGGGTTCGGTTCGGGCAGATGTGTTCGGCAGACAGCCCAAACATCCAGGCGTGCTTGCTCAGATCAGTGTCGAAGGGCCACGATCGAGGTCGGTGGGCGGGAATGGCCGCCCCATGCTTCGGCCCCTGCTTCAGCGATCTGCTAGGCTTCGGCGTGAAAGGCCGCAGGCTGTGGGACGACCACGAAGGATCGGACCAGTGCTTCGAAGATCTCCGCCGGCAATTCGTGAAAGCGTTGGCCGAGCACGGCATCCGCGAATGCTGCCGCCAACGACACCCTCTCCCGCAGAGGCTCGAAACTGGCGCAGCATTCGCTTCTGAGCTTTTCGCTCGGCCAGTTCAGTCGAAGCTCGATGACCCCGTCACCGGAAATGCCCTGATAGAGTCGGTTCAGGGAAAAGTGGGACGGACCGGACGCCATGTAATTGTCCAGATGCGTCGATGTGAGTTCAGCGTTGTTGTCGCCGAGACCGAGGTAGACGAACGCGTCGGCCACGTCAGTCCTTGGCTTGGCGGCCGCAAGACTCAACCCGAGCGACCCATTCTCGGTAAAGCTCTCGAGCAGGGCAGGCTCGGCGTAGAGGGTGCCCCCGAGCCGCCCGAACACCCTGGAATAGCCCTCGGCGGAGAGCGGTATGCCCTGGTTCGGATTGGCGCGCGCCACGTTGTGGAGGTGGCAGAGTGCATAGAGGGCGTTCGCGCGCCCCGTTCGCTGCAGCTCGGCCGCCAGCTTCTGTTTGCCACGGATGTAGTGAACGCAGTCGAGCGAAAACGTCGCGTCGAATACGCCGTCCCTGAAGGGCAGCCCCGCCTCGGCATCGAAGCAGATGAAGTTCCCCTCGGGCTCGACGTAGTGCTTCGCAAGGGCGAGGTTCAGGAAGTCGAGATCCGCGGCCACGACACGCATACCGGGAACCAACGATCTCAGAAGATAGGTAGTCTGACCGATGCCACAGCCGATGTCGAGCGCCCACAGCGCGTCAGGGCCGTCGCCGCTCGGGGTCAGTCCCTTTGCCATCGCGGCAATGACCGGTAGGGCCGCCAACAGGCTGGGATTGGCGTATCGGTACTCGAGGTACTCGCCATAATAGTTGGGGCGCCATCGTCTCAGCACCGTGTGCAGGCCTTCCGAAGACGGAAAGGGATGCCGAGTGCCGTTGGGGCGACCCCGTTGTCGCAGCCGTTCGACCGAGCGGCGGATCGTTGCCCGGACCCCGCCGTGCGGTCGAGGCTCATGGGCGAGCATCAGGTCGACCGCGCCGTCATGGTCACCCTTGTCGATCGCTGCGACAATCGGGTCCGTGTTGTCGTTCGGCGGCGATGCCTGGCGCAGCACGACGATCCCAAGAACGATGCCATAGCGATAGCACTGGCAGCGAAGTGTGCCGAATTCCACATCCGGGCCCTCGGCGGGGTGGCGCGTCTCCAATTCGAGACCGCCGCCGCAGTAGGGGCACTGAAGAATCCGAACGAAGTTCAGCTGTGCCATGGGCGTGTCCGATCAGCTTGCCCTAGCACGGGCACGCAACTCCGGAGCAATGGGCTGCACGTCCGGGCTGGCTCCCGCCAGGCTTCGATACAGTGCTGCCAGACGATCCGCGCGAGCCTTCCAGGAATAGGCTCTTACGGCGCGCACGCGGCCTTCGGCACCCATCCGTTTCGCCCCCGCCGGATCGTCGATGATCGCGGTCAGGGCGGCCGCGAGCTGTCGCGGCGCTTCCGGCTCGACCAGGAGTCCGGTCGTGCCGCTCACGATGGTTTCGCACATGCCCCCGACGTGCGTTCCGACGACGGGGATGCCGCAGGCCATTCCCTCCACGACGGAGATGCCGAAGCTCTCGCTGAGCGAAGGATTCACGACGAGATCGGCGGCATGGTAGACTGACAGAAGTTCCTGATGCGAAACATTGCCCAGGAACTGCACCCGATCCCGAAGACCATGCCGGGCAATGGCCGCTTCGAGGTGCCTGCCGTAGATGCAGGTCCCGTCCCGGTCGTAGAACCGCAGAAGATCCCGCACCTGCCGGTCGGACGAGAGGCTCGTGAGAAAGTCGCGTGGCAGCGGGGACTGCGGTCCCGCGATGACGAGTTCGACGTCGTCGATCCGATCCGCCAGCTCGCCGAAGGCTTCGAGCAGCGTATGCACCCCCTTTTCCGGCGAAATGCGCCCCACGAAAAGAATGCGTTTCCGCTTCTCGGCGACCTCTCCGCGTTCCGGCGCGGGATTGAAATGGTCGACGTCCACGCCGTTGCCGACGGTTGTCACCTTTCCGGGAAAATCGGGGAACGCGCCGAGGAAGGTTCGCGCGATATGATCGCTGACGGCAACCACGGCGTCGACCGCCTCGAGCTGTCGGCCGACCGCCCGGCGGTCGTGTTGCGAGAGCCACTCGCATTGCATTTCAAGTACGAGCCGGTGCGACGATCCCGGCGCCTTGAGTTCACGGCACCATTGCCAGTAGTTCATCACGTGAACGATATCGGGACGGTCGCTGGCGATCCGTCGTCCGACCTCGCGGCGGTACTGCGTATGATCGTCGAGCTTGTGCGCGATCCCGAGCCCGCCAGTGACCCTGGGGAAGCTGCGCACGACCTTCTGCACCAGTCGGTCGCGGTTGACCGGAAGCCGCGTGACCGAAACCGGCAAATCCGGTGGCAGCCGATCGTCCCGATAGTGTTTGCCGTAGATCGTGACGTCGAATTTGCGCGCGAGTTCCAGGGCGCTGTAATAGGTGATGAGCCCGATCGAATTCTGCGTCGGCGGAAAGAGCCGGTCGTAGGGCTGGCTTACGAAAGCGAGCTTCACCCTTGCGCCACCCGCGCAAGGCCCAGCTTCGGTTGCGCCCGAAGGGGCAGGCCGCTACCCCCGGAAAGATAGTCGGCGAGCCGCCGAATGCCCTCCTCCAGCGGTACGAGCGGCCGGTTCAGCAGCGCCATCATCTTGCTGGTCTCCGGACAGCGCCGCGTCATGTCGCCCTCCGAGAGCGCGGGCATGAACGTGAGCTGCGAGGTCGAATCCACGACGCGAATGATGGTTTCCGCCAGATCGCGAATGCTGATCTCCACCGAGCTGCCGATGTTGATGACGTCGTTCTCGTGTGCGCCGGTGCGATGGGCGGCCACGCAGGCGTCGACCGTGTCGTCGACGAAGCAGAAGGTTCGTGTCTGCGACCCGTCGCCGTAGATAGTAAGGGGTCGGCCATCCATAGCCGCCCGGACGAAGCGCGGTAGAACGAAGTCTTCGCTCTGGCGCGGCCCATAGGTATTGAAGAAACGAAAGATCGTCGACGGCAGGCCGAACTCGCGAAAGTAGGTCCGAAGGTAGACCTCGCCGATGTTCTTCACGACCGCATACGGCAGGCGCGAGTTTAGCGGCGTCGTTTGTTCGTTCTGAGGGATCTCGAACGGCTCGCCGTAGACCTCGGACGATGACGCGAAGTAGACCCGCTGGACGCCGGTATTCTTGCAGAGTTGCAACACATTTTCGATGCCCCGGATGTCCCGCAGCACCAGCAAGGGGTTGGACAGCGTCCTCTCGACACCCACCACCGCGGCCAGGTGGAAGACATGCGTGAAGTGGAAGCGGAAGAACAGCGAGGCGATGTCGTTGAAATCGTTCACGTCCGCCTTGACGATGGTCAGGTTTCCGGCATCAATGTCGACCTTTTGCCAGCTGCCGGTGGACATGTTGTCCGCAACGACGACCTGGGTTTGCGGCAGTTTGACCAGCGCCCGCGCAAGTGCGCTGCCAATATTGCCGGCTCCGCCCGTTACTAGGATTGATTGGTACATCGTGAATGCCCCTACGATAGACCGTCGTGTCTTCTGCGGCGTATTGCGACTTCGACCAGGCCGGAGCCCGTCCGGCCCGGTACCCACCCGATCAGCGGTAGCAGACCTCGGCCATGCGCCACACCTGACCTTCGGACGGCATCTACCGCCGAAGGATGATGGGGGCTGCGCGGAACGCTCAACTCCTGCCAGACGCTCATCCTCGCATCCGCAAGAGTGTTTCTCGGGCCCGGAACAGGTCGGGGCGCATCAACAGGATCGCCATGATCCCGTAGGCGGCGGCGCCCACCACGATCGAGGATCCGACCAGCAATACCGGAGAGAATTCCATCGGAAAGCCGCGCCGCCAGAGCGTGA
>NZ_DAIUBO010000196.1:0-7278 GCF_036846665.1 Amaricoccus sp.
CGGACATTCGCAAGATCCGGGACAGCCTGCCGATGATCCGGGAGCAGATCGCGCCGGCATCGAGCAGCTTCTACGACAACCTCTTCGCGATCGCGCCGGAACTGCGCAATCTCTTCCGCGGGGATCTGGACGATCAGGGCATGCGCTTCATGTCGACGCTCGCCACCATCGCCGATCTTCTCGACGACCCGGAGGCCCTGGGGCCGGAACTCGAAGGGCTCGCCCGGGCCCATGCCGGCATCGGCGTCCGGGCGGCGCATTTCGCGCCGATGGGCTCGGCGCTGATGGTCACGCTCGGCGAGGCGCTCGGCCCGGCCTTCACGCCGGATCTGCAGGGCGCATGGCGTGCGGCCTACGACAATTTCGCCGCCGAGATGATCGCGCGCGGCGGCCTGACCTGACCCGACCCTTGACGCAGGCCGCCCGGTCGCATACCTGCGGCGCGGAATCCCGGAGAGGTCGTCTCTTCCGGTCCTGAAAGTGCAGGATCGCCGTCGGTCAGCGCGTCGCGCCCACCGGCGCATCCGGTCATTGGTGGCGCCGCGGGGCGCCGAAGGCGTTACGCGAGGGCAGGCGCATGTTCGAGAACCTGAGCGACCGGCTCTCCGGCGTCTTCGGCAAGCTCACGCGCCAGGGCGCCCTCAGCGACGACGACATCGCCACCGCCCTGCGCGAGGTGCGCGTGGCGCTGCTCGAGGCCGATGTCTCGCTGCCGGTGGCGCGCGACTTCGTCAAGCGCGTGGCGGACAAGGCGCGCGGCCAGGCGGTCACCAAGTCGGTCACGCCCGGCCAGCAGGTCGTCAAGATCGTGCATGACGAGCTGATCCATGTGCTCGGCGGCGAGGGCGCGCTGGCGCCGATGCGCATCGACAGCCCGCCGGCGCCGATCCTGATGGTCGGGCTGCAGGGCTCGGGCAAGACCACGACCACCGCCAAGCTCGCCCGCCGCCTGAAGGAGCGCGAGGGCAAGCGGGTCCTGATGGCCTCGCTCGACACCCGCCGCCCCGCGGCGATGGAGCAGTTGGCCGTGCTCGGCACCCAGGTGGGCGTCGACACCCTGCCGATCGTGCCGGGACAGGATGCCGTGGCCATCGCCAGGCGCGCGAAGCAGCAGGCGACGCTCGGCGGCTACGACGTGGTCATGCTCGACACCGCCGGCCGGCTGCATGTGGACGACGCGCTGATGGCCGAGGTCGCCGCGGTGCGCGACGCCACCAGGCCGCACGAGACGCTGCTGGTGGTCGACGGGCTCACCGGCCAGGACGCCGTCAATGTCGCCGAGCAGTTCGACGGGCGGGTGGGCATCTCCGGGGTCGTCCTCACCCGCATGGACGGCGACGGGCGCGGCGGCGCCGCGCTCTCCATGCGCGCGGTGACCGGCAAGCCGATCCGCTTCGTCGGGCTCGGCGAGAAGATGGACGCGCTGGAGGAGTTCCACCCCGAGCGCGTCGCTGGCCGCATCCTCGGCATGGGCGACATCGTCGCGCTGGTCGAGAAGGCGCAGGAGACCTTCGAGGCCGAGGCGGCCGAGCGCATGATGAAGCGCTTCCAGAAGGGTCAGTTCAACATGAACGACCTCAAGGGCCAGCTCGAGCAGATGCTGAAGATGGGCGGCATGCAGGGCCTCATGGGCATGATGCCCGGCATGGCGAAGATGCAGAAGCAGATGGACGAGGCCGGCTTCGACGACACCGTGCTCCGCCGCCAGATCGCGCTGATCAATTCGATGACCAGGAAGGAGCGCCGCTCCCCGGATCTGCTGCAGGCGAGCCGCAAGAAGCGCATCGCCGCGGGCGCGGGGCTCGAGGTGCAGGAGCTCAACCGCCTGCTGAAGATGCACCGGCAGATGGCGGACGTGATGAAGAAGATGGGCGGCATGGGCAAGAAGGGCCTGATGCGCGGGGGGCTCGGGGCATTGCTCGGCAAGGGCGCGGCCGGCATGCCGGGCGCCCCGATGGGGGGTGCCGGAGGGCTTCCCGGCGGCCCCGCGCTTCCGCCCGGCATGGCCCTGCCGCCGGGGCTGAGCGGGCTGGGCAAGAAGAAATGAAAACGATCCACACCCTCTCGACCGAACGGCTGACGCAGCGCGCTCCCCAGGCTGGCGATTTTCCGGTCTCTGCCGCCTTCTTCGCCTCCGAGCGCTCGATCCACGAGGGTGGACCGCTCGGTCGCGCGACCGCCTGGAAGCAATTTGCTTCCGCCGTCGGCCAGTGGGAGCTCAAGGGTTATGGCGCCCGGTCGATCGAGGACCGCACCACCGGCACCTATCCAGGCGAAACGGGCATCCTTCATCATGGGCACCCCGCCCCGGAGGTGCGCCAATGATCCGGGCCAGATCCACCGAGAGGCTGCACCTGGAGCGGCCGGATGAGCCGCATTGGCCAACTTTCCTGGCTTTCTATGGCTCCGAGCGCGCCCGAAAGCTCGGCTGGGCAAGAACGCCACAAGCCGCGCGCGAGTTTTGGGCATTGCTTCATAACCATTGGGAAACGCGCGGATTCGGATGGTTCGTGCTCATCGAGCGCGCGTCTCGGCGACCGGTTGGAATGTGCGGCCCCTGGGCACCCCTGCACCTACCTGAGCCGGAGCTCGCCTGGTCCCTCTGGGACGACGGCGACGAGGGCCGTGGCATCGCCTTCGAGGCCGCTCATGCGGCGCATGCGTGCGTCTTTGGCGATCTCGGCTGGACCACCATAGTCAGCTATATCAATCCATCGAATCATCGGTCCATCGCCCTCGCTGAGCGGCTTGGGGCGCGTCTTGACCCCAATGCGCCTCAACCGGAAAACAAGGACTGCCTCGTCTTTCGGCACCCGGCGCCGGAGGCCCTGGCATGAGCGATGCCATCCGCCGCGCCGCCGAGCTGCTCCACGGCCATCGCGATTCGATCGACCGGCTGGACGCGATCCTGGTCTTCACGCTCGCCGAGCGGTTCAAGCACACGCAGGCGGTCGGGCGGCTCAAGGCCGAGCACGGCCTGCCGCCCTCCGACCCCACGCGCGAGGCGGACCAGATCGCCCGGCTCGAGCGGCTGGCGGCCGAGGCCAACCTCGACCCGGCCTTCGCCAAGAAATTCCTGGCCTTCATCATCTCCGAAGTGATCAGGCACCACGAGAGGCATCTCGAAAACGGGCGACCGCCCAACCCGACCCATGAACAGGAGTGAACCCACATGGCCATGAAGATCCGGCTCGCCCGCGGCGGGTCCAAGAAACGCCCGCACTATTCCATCGTCGCCGCCGACAGCCGCATGGCGCGCGACGGCCGCTTTCTCGAGAAGCTCGGCACCTATGACCCGCTCCTGCCCAAGGACAACGAGAACCGGGTGAAGATGGACGTCGAGCGGGTGAAATACTGGCTGTCGCAGGGCGCCCAGACCACCGATCGCGTCGCGCGCTTCCTCGAGGCGGCGGGCATCGTCGAGAAGACCGTCCGCTCCAATCCCAAGGCCGGCGAGCCGGGCAAGGCCGCGGTCGAACGCGCCAAGGCCCGCGCGGAGAAGGCCGCGGCCGCCGTTTCCGCCGAGTAGCCGGCGCGCGCCGGATGCCCGCACCGGATGATCTGGTGTGCCTCGGCGCGATCGCCGGGGCCTGGGGCGTCCAGGGCGCGGTGCGCCTCAAGTCCTTCTGCGCCGATCCCGCGGCGATCGCGGGCTATGGCCCGTTGCTCACCGAGGACGGGCGCAGCTTCGGGGTCACCCTCCTGAAGCCGCTGGCCGGAGCCTTCGCGGCGCGGCTGACGGGCATCGCCTCCCGCGAGGCGGCGGAGGCGCTGAAGGGCACCCGGCTCCATACGCGGCGCGGGAACCTGCCGCCGCTGGTCGAGGACGAGTTCTATCACGCCGACCTGATCGGGCTCGAAGTGGTGGATACCGGCGGCGCGGTCCTGGGCCGGGTCCGGGCGGTTGCCGACCACGGTGCCGGCGACATCCTCGAGATCGCCCGGCCGGGTGCGGCGGAACTCCTGCTGCCCTTCACCCGCGAGGCCGTGCCCACCGTCGATCTCGCCGCGGGCCGGATCGTCGCCGACCCGCCGCCGGGTTTGGTCGGTGACGTCGATGGCTGACCCGTCCTGGACCGCGCGGGTGATCACGCTCCTGCCGGAGATCTATCCCGGCGCGCTGGGGCATTCGCTGATCGGGCGGGCGCTGGCGGACGGTCTCTGGCAGCTGGAGACGCTGGGCCTGCGCGACTTCGCCACCGACCGTCACCGCACCGTCGACGATACGCCAGCCGGCGGCGGCGCAGGCATGGTGCTTCGGCCCGATATCGCGGCGCGCGCGCTCGATGCCGCGGAGAGCGGCCTGCCGCGCGAGCGCTGGCCGGTGATCGCCCTCTCGCCGCGCGGCCGGCGCTTCGACCAGGCGATGGCCCGGCGGCTGGCGGAAGGCGCGGGCGTCACCCTGCTCTGCGGCCGGTTCGAGGGGATCGACGAGCGGATCCTCGATGCCCGCGCGGTCGAGGAGGTCTCGATCGGGGACTATGTGCTTACCGGCGGCGATCTCGCCGCGATGGTCTTGATCGAGGCCAGCGTTCGGCTTATAGGGCGCGTTCTGGGCAATCCGGATTCGCTCTGCGAGGAAAGTTTCTCGCACGGACTTCTGGAGCACCCGCAATACACGCGCCCGACCGCCTGGGAAGGGCTCGCGATCCCCGAGGTTCTCCTCTCGGGACATCACGGGCGGATCGCCGCCTGGCGGCGCGAGCAGGCGGAGAGGCTGACCAAGGAACGTCGTCCCGACCTCTGGCGGGCCTATGCGGGAGCACCCGCAGACGAGGACCCGGAAGGAGCGGCAGAGCTCTCGGACGCGCATACCATCGCCGCGACAGGCGAGAACAAGAAGGACGACGACCGATGAATCTCATCGCAGAGCTCGAGGCCGAGCAGATCAAGGCGCTCGGCAAGACCATTCCCGATTTCGCCGCCGGCGACACGGTTCGCGTCGGCTACAAGGTGACCGAGGGCAGCCGGGCCCGCGTGCAGGCCTACGAGGGCGTCTGCATCGGACGCAACGGCGGCTCCGGCATCGGCGCGAGCTTCACCGTGCGCAAGATCTCCTTCGGCGAGGGCGTCGAGCGCGTCTTCCCGCTGCATTCCCCGAACATCGATTCGATCGTGGTGGTGCGGCGCGGCCAGGTCCGCCGGGCCAAGCTCTATTACCTGCGCGACCGCCGCGGCAAATCCGCCCGCATCGCCGAAAAGACCAACTACCGCGAGAAGGCCGGATCCGACGCCGCGCCGCGCGCCTGAGGAGAGGCCCGATGAAGAAGGACATCCATCCCGACTATCATTTCATCGAGGTCAAGCTGATCGACGGCAGCTCCTACCAGACGCGCTCGACCTACGGATCGGAAGGGGCGACGCTGACGCTCGAAATCGATCCTTCGGCGCATCCTGCCTGGACGGGCGGCTCCGCCAAGCTGCTCGACACCGGCGGCCGGGTCTCCAAGTTCAAGAAGAAATACGAGGGCCTGGGCTTCTGAAGCCCGGGGCCGCGTTGACGCGGTTCTAGCTCAGGTCGCGCGCCCGCAGCTTCGTCCGGGCGCGCCGCCGTTCGATCGCCGTCCGCTCCACCTCCAGATGCAGGACATTGGCCTCCGGCTCGGGCGGGGCCAGGGGGCGCAGCTCGATCGCGAAGCGCTCGTAGCCGGCGAGCCGTCCGCGCGCATCGTCGAGTTCAAGGGCCAGCGCGCTGCGCGCCCAATGGCTCGGCGCCCCGGCCATGCCCTGCGCGAAGATCATCAGGGTTGCGCGCAGCACCCGGGCCACATGCTCGGCCTCGGCCGCCGTCACGCCCGGAGGGGGCATTTCCGCATCCATCGCTGCCGCGCCGTCTTCGTGAATCGGTTGATCTTCGTCCGGGGGCAATGTTTCATCCCGTGCTTGCCGCGTCGTTGCCGGCGACCCTTTGCCGCGGGCAGATTGACACAACTTCAGGTTGAAAAGCCAGATGGATTAACCCCCTTGCCGCAAAAAAGTCATCCGCTGTGGCAAGGCCGGTGGCGCGGCTGCAACCCGAAGATGACCAAGCCGATTTCTCTTCCGAGAATCGGCGACATCCTCTAGGTTTGGTAGCATGCCCGCATCGGGGCACGGCATTTGGTTTCCGGGAGGCCAGGTCAGGCGGATGGCGCAGCTCGTCGTACTGGGAAACGAGAAGGGTGGCTCGGGCAAGTCCACCACGGCAATGCATCTGGTCACGGCGCTTACGCGCGCAGGCCACAGCGTCGGCGCGCTCGACCTCGACCTCCGCCAGACGAGCCTCTTCCGCTATCTCGAGAACCGGACCGACTACATGCGCCGGCACGACATCCTGCTGCCGATGCCGCGCCGGCTGCGGCTCGAGGCGAGTCTCTGCGACAGCCGCCTCGAAGCCGAGGCCGAGGAACGCTCCCGGTTCGGTGCCGCGATCGCGGATCTCTCGCGCGACTGCGACTACATCGTCGTGGACTGCCCCGGATCGCACAGCTCCTATTCCGGGCTCGCCCATGCGGCCGCCGACGTGCTGATCACCCCGATGAACGACAGCCTGGTCGATTTCGACATGCTCGCGCGGCTCGATCCGGAAACCGGCCGGGTCAAGGGCCCTTCGGTCTATTCCGAGATGGTCTGGAAGGCGCGCCAGGCCCGTGCCTCGACCGGGCGCCGCCCGATGGACTGGGTGGTGCTGCGCAATCGCATGGCGAACATCGACGCGCGCAACAAGCGCCGGGTCGGCTCGGCGCTGGAGGATCTGGCGCGCCGGATCGGCTTCCGCCTCGTGCCCGGATTCTCCGAGCGGGTGGTCTTCCGGGAATTGTTCCTGTCGGGCCTGACGCTCCTGGACCTGCGCCCCGACGATCCCGCGGCCATGACCATGTCCAACATCGCCGCCCGTCAGGAGGTCCGCGACCTCATGCGGGCGCTCGATCTGCCCCCGGTTTCCGTCGCGGCCTGATCGCGCAGCGCGCCGGTTCAGACGCCCGGCGCGAGCGGCAGGCAATCCGTCTGCATGCGGGCGAGGGTCTCGCAGGCGCCGATGGCCTCGGCCTGGCTGAGCCCCACGAACTGGGCGCGAAAGACGGTCGATCCCTGAACCTTGGCCGCCTCCACCCGCCGCAGCCCGCCGGTCAGCTGCGGCACGTCCTTGAGCGCCGTGGTCAGGAGCTGGCGCTCCGCATCGCCCTTGGCGCGGAACGCCCCGATCTGCACGCCCCAGTCGTTTCCGCCCGTGCTGCCGGTCGAGGAATTGTTCGCGAGCCGCACCTCCTGCACCGCGTCGCTCGACGGGGCCGCGGC
>NZ_DAIUBO010000197.1:0-7252 GCF_036846665.1 Amaricoccus sp.
GCACGCCTCGATCATGCCCTGGCTCGAGACGCGGACCAACCAGCCCTCGCAGGAATGGCGCCAGTCGATCGAGGACCGCCGCAAGCTCGACGGGCTCTACGAATGCGTCATGTGCGCCTGCTGCTCGACCTCCTGCCCGTCCTACTGGTGGAACGGCGACCGCTACCTCGGCCCGGCGGCGCTGCTGCACGCCTATCGCTGGATCGTGGACAGCCGCGACGAGGCGACCGGCGAGCGGCTCGACGAGCTCGAGGATCCGTTCAAGCTCTACCGCTGCCACACGATCATGAACTGCACCCAGACCTGCCCCAAGAGCCTCAATCCGGCCAAGGCGATCGCCGAGATCAAGAAGCTGATGATCGAGCGCCGGATCTGACCGCGAGGCGCGACGCGGCTTCCTGAGATTTCGGGGGTCTTGCAGCGCAATTGCTTCGGACCGGCGCCTGGCCTTCGTGGTGCCGGCGCCTCCTCGTCGCGGATTTGGCAGGTGACAAATCCGCGCGCGCCTGCCAGGCATGCGCGCGCGGATTGCCAACTGACGGTGCAGCCCGCCCCCTCTCGACCGCCGCACTCGCGCGCTGCGGCCGACGAACCGGCGCGAGGCAGTGCCTCGCTGGCGCCGGTTCGGTGAAATGCGGCGCGGGCCGCGCGGGGCGCAGCCATTTCCCTGTCCAGAGGCTCGGCCTCGCGACCGGCAGCCAGGCGGAAAGGCCGCCCGGATCAGGCCTTGCGAACCGCCTCGATCGCCTTCTTCGCCGAGATCAGGCCGGCCCCGAACTGCAGCGGCCAGAGGTCACGCTCCGCCATCCCGAGATCGCCGTCGTTCGCACGGTTCGGCCGCAGCGGGTTGCCGAAGATCTCCCCGACGCCCGATGCCGCGAGGGCCTGCTTGACGAAGGTCCCGTTCCACCCCTTGCCCTGGTTCAGCGTGCCCTGCTTGCCCTCGTATTGGCGCGCCGAGCGCCGCATCAGCGCCACGACGCCGGCGACCTGGCAGGAGGCCGCCGAGGTGCCGCCGAAGAGCGTGTAGAGCGATTCGACATCGGCCTCGCCGCCCGGCCGCACCTGCCCGCCGCTGCTGTAGCCGCGCGGCCCGGGGATATCGATCGAGAACGGCGCCTCGTTGGCGTATTCCACATAGGCCTCGCCGGGCAGGTCGTGGATCAGCCAGTTGTGGTCGATCGCCTGCGGCGCCTGCGGATCGAGACGGATCTCGTGCCGCGTATAGACGCGGAAATCGCTCGACGGGGCGACGATGGCCACGCCTTCGCCGAAAAGCCCCTTGCCGTAGCAGCCGTAGCCGGCCCGGCGTCCCGCCGCGGTCACCGCGCCCACCGCGATGATGCCGTTGTCGGCGGCGGCCAGCGAGGCGGGATATTCGATCGCCCGGTCGCCGGAATTCCCGGCGGCGCAGATCACCGGGATCCGCTTGCTGACGGCATTCAGCACCGCCTCGAACAATTCCCATTGCCTGGCGAGCGCGTCGTAGCGCGTGGCGGCGAAGCCCTTCCTGCGCGGATCCCGCCGCGGCGCACGCGCGGGATTGTCGGCGCCGCGCGGCATCAGGATCACGTCCGCGCCATTGGCCAGGGCATAGACCAGCGCCAGGATGAGCTGGCCCGGCTCGGGCTCGGGCGAGGTCGCGACGGGAATGATCTCGCTCATCGGATCGACGCCGAAGAACGGCAGCGTTCCCGGGGCGAGCATGCCGCCGATCAGCAGCGGCGTGCCCACCGCGAGCCCGGCGGAGGTCGTCCCGTGGCTCGGATAGCGCTGGTCCTGGATGCTCAGCATGCGCCTGCGCCCGCCATGGCGAACCCGCTCGAGGAGCAGCGCCTCCACCCCCTTGCGAATGTTCTGCGCGAGCCCCAGCCCGTAGATCGCGCGTTTCAGATCCGCCTCCGCCGCGATGCCGGTCAGCGTCTCGGGCTTCTCGGTCGCATCGGTGATCCCCTGCGGGCGGTCGCCGCGGATATAGAAGGCGCCGGCGTCGCGGGTGCCGAAATCGATGGCCTCGTCCCAGAGGATGCGGTTGCGCAGGTTCGGATGCTCCGCGACGCCGGTGTCGATCAGGGCGATCCGCGCCGGCTCGGCGGAAAGGCCCTCGTCGCGCCAGATCACGTCCTTGACCGTCCAGCCGCCGCCCCCGGGCGCCGCCTCGACGTCGATCACCCCCATCGCCGCCAGATGCCACAGACCGTAATAATCGTCGTAGAGCTCGCGCCCCCGCTCCGGGTCGCCCAGCGCATCCCTGATCGCCTGCACGGATTTGACCGGCCGCATCGCTTGCATCACTCGCCCCCGCCTCAATACCATTCGAGCTGCGCGCGGCGCAGCGTCTCGTCCATCGCCTCGATCAGATAGGGCGTGCATTGCTTGGCGAGCTGCCGTCCCGCCTCGGTGTCGCTGGCATAATGCACCCCCGCATATTCCCGGTTCTCCGCGACGCTGCGCGCCGAGCGGTACATCTCCGCCACCGCCCGCTCGCTCTCGGCGACCTCGGCGAAGATGTCGGCGATCGTGAAGCTCTGGAAGGAATGGTTCGACGGATAGCTCGCATGCGGCGGATTGGGCAGGAGCGGCCGCAGCCGCGGATCGATCTGGTTCGGCCGCGGCCGGTTGAAGCGATCCTTGTAGATCAGGCCGATGTATTCGGTCAGCTTCAGGACGGTCAGGAACAGCGTCTTCGTCGCGTCGTAGCCGCCGGCATCCTCGATCCCGATCGGCCGGGTATAGGCGGTCAGGTCGAGCCCGGCCTCGCGCAGGATGATGGCCTGATGCGTCGGATTGGCCGCCAGCTCCTCCTCCATCACCAGCATCTTCACCACCTCGTCGAGGCTCTCGGCCATGCCCGGCGGCGGGTCGAGGTCGATGTTCTCCCAGACGGCGCCCTCGATCGCGACCTTGCGCGGCAGCTGCAGCCGATGCAGCTCGCGCACCTCGAAGAGCGGGAAGAGGAAGGTGCTCGACCCCGCCGAGGCATCGTCGCGCTTGCCCTTGCCCTTGGTCTTGGTCAGGCCCTTGGTCTTGGTCTTCGTCTTGGTCTTGGTCACGATGCTTCGCCCCGCTTCTGCGCCTCGGCCTGCGTGGCCGCCTGCCGGAACGGCGGGCGCACCACGTCCTCGTCCCGGATCGCGAAGACGCTCGCGTTCATCAGCTCGACGACCTTGCGCCAGTCCAGCCCGGCATTGGCCAGATCCGTCCCCTCTTCGACCTTCATCGGCATCTCCCTCCTCGCGCGCGCCCCGAACGGCGCTCCCGGTCAGGCCGGGGCCAGCGCCACGCCCGCCCTGATCAATCCGCGCTCGATCATCGCGATGCTGTCGGGATTGGGCAGCGGATAGCCCGCGTCCCTCAGCTTCGCGATCGAAATGTCCTCTTCGAGAACCTGCCAGTGGCGATAGAGCTTCTGCGCCTCGGCCATCTCGCCCTGCAGCGCGAAGCTCGCGAGCATGTGCCGGATCATCGGCTTGAAATCCGGCCGCTGCGCGAGCACGAGACTGCCGTGCCGGATCGCCTCGGCATGCCGGCCGACCATCGAGGCGCCGATGCCGCAGCTCGCCTCGTACCAGAAGGCATAGGGGCTGAACCGCCCCAGGGCCCGGGCACGCTGGGCGGCCAGGTATCCGTCCTCGAGATCGCCGGTGTAGAAATTCAGCATCGCGCGCGCATCCCAGCCCGCGGCGCGATGCGGATTGATGCGCAGGGATTCCGCGACGAGATCCTCCGCCACGGCATAATCGCGCAGCACGAAGGCATTCGCATGGCCGAGCAGCGCCAGCGTCAGCGAGTTGCCCCGGTCCTCCTGCAGCGCCTTCGCCGTCAGCATGCGCACGCGCTCGATGCTCGACTTGCTCTGCTGCGGATGCCCCTCCCCCACGCGCACGCATTCGAGAAAGGCGAGCCAGCCGAGCTGCACCACCGAGCCGTCGAGGTCGAAGGCCGCTTCCAGCTGCGATTGCGCCAGCGCCAGGTCCATGTTGCCGAGGCAGAAGGCCCGATGCGCCGCCGAGAGCGTCAGCCGCGCGGCGCAATGCTTCTCGTCCTCGCTGTTGCGGCTCAGCCAGAGTTCCGAGGCCTCGATCGCCTGGTTGACGAATTCGGGGATCTTGCCGGCCGAGAGCAGCGATTCCTCGGAGGCCTCCGCGGCATAGCTCTGCGTCCAGACCACGCGATTGGTGCCGACCGCGCGCAGCGCCAAAGCGATCTCCAGCATGGCGCCGATCTCGCTCAGCCGCACCGAGAGCAGGAGGTCCGGGCCGTCCACCGGATTGCCCGCCTCGCTCGGGAGCCCGGAAAAGCTGCCGCTCAGATCCCGGAAGTCGAAGACGCCGAAATAGCCGTTCTCGAGCGCCATCTTCGCCGCGAGATCGCAGATCATCTCGCCGATGGTCGTCAGCTGCGGGCGCTCGGAGCGCACGATGCAGGGCATGATGCCGAGGGTCGGGCGCCGCGGGACCAGGATCGCCGCATGCGCCCCTGCGCGCGCCGCCGCCGGCACCCGCGGTGCGGCGGGCGGATCGGCATGCGCGCCCGGCGGCTCCTCACGGGACGCCAGCGCCTCGATCCGCTCGCTCCAGTGCGAGCGCTCGAGCCGGAGCCAGTCCTCGAATTCCTCGTCGCGGATCTCGAGCCCCTCCAGCAGCTCCGGCACCTCGGCGGCGATGAAGGAGGCGGCGACGGAACCCGGTTCCACCATGTCGAGCACGTCCACGCGCACGTCGCGCAGCATCACCCGGTCGGAGACCGTCACCAGATGCCGCGAGCCGATGCCCCGGCGCAGCCGCGAGAGCTCCTGGCGCAGGCTCGCCGAGCCCTGCGCCGCCGGCCGGTCGCTCCAGAGCCGCGACTGCAGCCAGGCGCGCGACCGCTCCCCATGTTCGGAGAGCGCGACCATGGCGATCACCGCCTGTGCCCGCTTGCCCGATGGCGTGATATCGCCACGTTGGTCGCAAATCACCCGAAACGGGCCAAGGAGCCGTATGTCGAGGACAGTCAAATTCTTGCCCCACGCTCCCACCAATAGCGCGCAGTGTCCTCTCTTTCGCCCCGGTTTTCAATGATTTTGATCGGAAGGCCCCGCCGCGGGCCGGAGCGGACCCATCCGCGGCCCGAAATCGCGGCCCGACATCGGCCGCAGATCAATCTCAACCGGAACATGAATGTCCCCCGATATATCTCTGGAATGGATGCACTTGTCGGTTGCGCATGCCGCCCGTCCCGACCCCTGCCGCCGCCCGGGTCCGGCCAGCACGACCGCGCTCCCCTCAGCCGGGCGCCGGCGGAAGCCGGCCGGCAGGCCCGCCGGCCGGCCCGATCTCTCCACCGGGCCGGTGCAGGTCCGCTGGCGCGAGTTCACACGCCACCGGGACGTCGAACACCCGGACCGCGCGCCCCGGCCGGGGGACAAGGCCGCGCCGCGCGTGGCCCGCACCGCATTCCCCCGGACCGGGAAGGCGCGAGCCGCAGGGCGAGGGGGGATGCGCCGTTGCACCGCCGCCCGTCCCCGTGGCGATGCCCCCCCTCGCGGATACGACACCCGACAGATCCGCGCGCCCGCGTCGCCCCCCCGCATAGGCGCGAGGCGATGCCGCGCTATCCCCGGTCCGGGAGTGTCGCCCGGCCGATCGCTTCGGCCGGATGTCGGCTCAGAGCTGGCTGCCGATCGGGAGCATGCCGTAGATGCCGGTCCGGAGCCTGCGCCAGGGCGAGATCGACGGCTCGCGCGCATAGGCGATCCATGTCCCGTCCTCCTGCCAAGCGAGCCACTGGATCCCTCCGTCCTCGCCCAGGCGGAGCCGGTAGGCCGAATCCGGCAGGTGCTCCTCCAGCCGCCTGACCGCATCCTCCGCGATCTCCGGCGCGTCGATCAGGATGCCCATCTCGGTGTTGATGCGCACCGAACGCGGATCCCAGTTGAAGGACCCGATGAAGAACTTGCGCCGGTCGACCACGAAGGCCTTGCTGTGGAGCGCCGACCCCGATTGCCCGAGCGCGAGGAAATCCCGGTCCGGCCGCTCCCGCTCGGCGCGCAGCTCCCAGAGCTCGACACCCGCTTCGAGCAGCGCCTTGCGGTAGCGCGCGTAATGGCCGTGCACCGGCTCGACGTCGTTGGAATCGAGCGAATTCGTCAGGACGACCACGCGCACGCCGCGTCGCGCGAGATCGGAGAGCAGCGCGACGCCCCCGGGCCCCGGCACGAAATAGGCCGAGGCGACGACCACCTCCGAACGCGCGGAGAGCAGCACCGGGGTCGTATCATGCGCGAGGACCTTCGCGGCGGCGCCGGCGGTCTTCTCGGGCGGATCCGCCATGACCTCCGCCGGCACCCAGTCGAGCCCGAGCCTGCCCGAGGCGACCGCCTCGCGGATGCCGTGGGACAGCGCCGCGCCGTATTCGGTGCCGAGCGCGGTCTCGTAGGACCGCAGCAGCCGGGCGCGCGCCTCGTCGAGCGAGAGCTCCGCGCCCCGCTCGCCGATCACCGATTCCGCGGGCAGGGCGAAGGCGCTGTTCCAATAGGCGTCGAAGACCCCGGAGACCTCGCCGACCACGGGGCCGGCGGCGAGAATGTCCAGGTCGTCGTAATTGCTGGTCTCGTCCGCGGCGAAGTATTCGTTGCCGATGTTGCGCCCGCCGACGATGGTCAGCTGGCTGTCGAAGGTCATCGACTTGTTGTGCATGCGCCGGTTGATGCGGCCGAAATCCAGCAAGCCGCCGATCGCCCGGCCGATGTCCCGCCGGAACGGGTTGTAGAGCCGGATCTCGATGTTCGGGTGCCCGGTCAGCGCCCGGGTCATCGCATCGTATTCGGCGGTGTACATGTCGTCGAGCAGCAGGCGGACATGCACGCCGCGATCGGCCGCCATCAGCAATTGCCCGGCGAAGAGCTGCCCGGTCGCGTCGTTGTGCAGGATGTAGTATTGCGCGTCGATGCTGCGCTCGGCGTGCTCGGCGAGCACGAGGCGCAGCGCGAGCGCCGCCGGCCCGTCCGAGAGCAGGTGGACGCCGGAGCGGCCGTCCCCGGGGTTCTCGAGCGCCCGCACCCTGCGGGCGAGGAAGGTCTGCCCGGTATCCGTGGCGGCGAAGGAGGCGGGCCTTTCCTCGACCGCCGGCGCGCCGCAGGCCGAGGCGAGGGTCAGCAGGATCAGGGGGGCGAGCCAGAGCAGCCCGGTGCGGCCCCGGCGGGCGGGCGCGCATCCGCCCGCCGACCTTCCTCCGGTCACATCCTCACGCCAGGGCATCGGCGCCTCTC
>NZ_DAIUBO010000198.1:0-7212 GCF_036846665.1 Amaricoccus sp.
ACCCGTTAACACTTTAATCCCGTATTATCAGCCAGTTACGGCCCGTCCCCATGGGGACGGGCCGCCGCAGCCGCCGCCTCAGGTGGCCAGCACGTTCTGGAATTGCCAGGGATCGGCCTCGTCGATCTCCTCGGCGAACTGCGGCCAGCGGGTCGAGATCGGGGTCCAGTCGGTGTAATGCGCCTCGATCCGGCCGAGATAGGGGCGCTGGATCTCGAGGCAGCGGGCATGGTCCATCTCGTCGGTCTCCACGATCCCGGCGGTCGGATTCTCCAGCGCCCAGACCATGCCGGCCAGCACCGCGCTCGTCACCTGCAGCCCGGTGGCGTTCTGATAGGGCGCCAGCGCGCGCGCCTCGCGGATGCTCAGCCGCGAGCCGTACCAGAGCGCGTTCCTCGCATGCCCGTAGAGCAGCACGCCGAGATCGTCCTCGCCGCTCAGGATCTCGTTCTCGTCGAGGATCTTGGCCTCCGGCTGGATCACCCCCGAGCCGAGCGTCTCGTGCAGGCTCAGCACCGCCTGGTCGCAGGGATGATAGGCGTAATGGCAGGTCGGCCGGAACTCCGGCGCCTCCCCCTCGCCGATGGTGTAGTAATCGGCGATCGAGATCGCCTCGTTATGCGTCACCAGGAAGCCGTATTGCGGCCCCGCGGTCGGGCACCAGGTATGCACCCGCGTCAGGATCCCCGGGGTGTCGAGATAGATCGCCGCCCGGCAGCCCGCCCCGTGCCGGTGCCCGTTCGGCGGGAACCAGGTCTCGTGGCTGCCCCAGCCGAGCTCCGCCGGCTGGAAGCTCTCGGCGATGAAGCCCTCCACCGACCAGGTGTTGACGAAGGTGCCGATCGGCTTGGCGTCGCGCCCGGCCTGGGTGTCGCGCTCGGCGATATGGACGCCCTTGACGCCGAGGTCGCGCATCAGCGCGGCCCAGCCCGCGCGGTCGGTGGGTGCCGGGACGGGGCGGCCGCTGTCCTCGGCCAGCCGCAGCAGCGCCTCCTTGAGGAGCCAGGACACCATGCCCGGATTGGCGCCGCAGCAGGACACCGCGGTGGTGCCGCCCGGATTGGCCCGCTTCTCCCGCCGCACCGCCTCGCGCAGCGCATAGTTCGTGCGCTCGCTGGGATCGGCCTCGAGGTCGAAATAGAAGCCGGGCCAGGGCTCCACCACCGTGTCGATATAGAGCACGCCCAGCTCCCGGCAGAGCCGCAGGATGTCGAGCGAGCCGGTGTCGACCGAGAGGTTCACGCAGAACCCGCGCCGCTCCGGGAAGAGCGGGGCGAGGATCTCGCGGTAGTTCTCGCGGGTGAGCGCCGCCTGGATGTGATCGACGCCGCGCTGGGCGAGGAAGGCCGCATGCTCGTCGGAGGGCTCGATGACATGCACGTCATGCGGGTCATAGGCGAAGTGGCGCTCGATCAGCGGCAGCGTGCCCTGGCCGATCGAGCCGAAGCCGACGATCACGACGGGGCCGTCGATGCGGCCGTGGAGCGGGTGGGTGCTGGCCATGCCTCGGCTCTCCTTCCTGCGGCAAAACGAAAGGGCCGCGCGACGCCCGCGCGGCCCTTCGGCGGGATGGGCTGGCGGCGATCAGTTCTTGGCGTAGAACTCCACCACCAGATTGGGCTCCATCATCACCGGATAGGGCACGTCGCCGAGCGCGGGCGTGCGCACGAATTCGGCGGTCATCTTGGCATGGTCGACGCTGAGATAATCGGGAACGTCGCGCTCCGGGCTGCCGGTGGCTTCCAGGACGATGGCGAGCTGGCGCGACTTCTCGCGCACCTGGATCACGTCGCCCTCCTTCACGCGATAGGAGGCGATGTTCACCCGCTGGCCGTTCACCTGCACATGGCCGTGGTTGACGAACTGGCGCGCGGCGAACATGGTCGGCACGAATTTCGCGCGATAGATCACGGCATCGAGGCGCTTCTCGAGCAGCCCCACCAGCAGCTCGCTGGTATCGCCGCGCAGGCGCTCGGCCTCGGCATAGATGCGGCGGAACTGCTTCTCGGTCAGGTCGCCATAATAGCCCTTGAGCTTCTGCTTGGCCCGCAGCTGGGTGCCGAAGTCGCTCATCTTGCCCTTGCGGCGCTGGCCGTGCTGGCCGGGGCCGTATTCGCGGCGGTTCACGGGGCTCTTCGGGCGGCCCCAGATGTTCTCGCCCATGCGGCGATCGATCTTGTATTTCGCGGACGTACGCTTGGTCACGTCGGTTTTCCTCGTCTATCCAGTCGCAACAATGGCGGCGGCTTCCTTTGCCGGGACGATCCCGGCCGACAGGCTTCCCCTTGCGGGGTCCACAGACGCCCATTCCCGCCACCCCAACCGGGCAGCGGACCGGGGGCTTATAGCGACTGCGCGACCGCTGTCAATCCGGACGGGATCACGGCCACTGCGAAGGCCTGGCCGCTTGCGGCCCGGGCCGGCAGGCGCTCATATGGCGGCCCCGGCCGGAGGTGCGTGCAGGTGGACGAGCGGATGGATCGCAGGGGCGTCTTCGCCTGGATGCTCTTCGACTGGGCGAACCAGCCGTTCCAGACGCTGATCGTCACCTTCGTCTTCGGACCCTATTTCGTCGCCCGCGTGGTCGGCGACCCGGTGGCGGGACAGGCGCATTGGGCGACCGCGACGGCGATCGGCGGCGCCGCGGTGGCGGTGCTGGCGCCGCTGCTCGGCGCCGTCGCCGACCGCACCGGGGCGCGCAAGCGCTGGATCGCCGCCTTCTCGGCCCCCTTCGTGATCGGCTGCGCCGGGCTCTGGATCGCCGCGCCGGAGGCCTCGCCGCTCTGGCTGATCCTCGCCTTCTTCGTGCTCGCCTATGTCGGCTCGGAATTCACCCTGATCTTCTCGAACGCCATGCTGCCCGGGCTGGGGCCGCGGCGCGAGATCGGGCGGATCTCGGGCTCGGGCTGGGCGCTCGGCTATGCCGGCGGGCTGGTGGCGCTCGCCCTGGTGCTGGCGCTGCTGACCCCGGCGCCCGGCGGGACGCGCACCCTGGCCGGGCTCGATCCGGTCTTCGGGCTGAGCGACGCGCTGGGCGAGCCGGCGCGCGCGGTGGGCCCGGCCAGCGCGCTCTGGTATCTCGTCTTCGCCCTGCCGCTCTTCCTCTTCGCCCCCGATGCCGCCCCCGCCGCGCGGCTCGGGAAAGCGACGCGGGAGGGGCTGCGCGACCTCCGGGCGACCTTGCGCCAGATCCGAAGGTTCCGCGGCTTCTTCACCTATCTTCTCGCCTCGATGGTCTATCGCGACGCGCTCGCGGGGCTTTTCGCCTTCGGCGGCATCTATGCCGCGGGCGTGCTCGGCTGGGGCATGTTCGAGCTCGGGCTCTTCGGGATCGTCGCGGCCGGCGCCGGGGCACTCGGCGCCTGGCTGGGCGGACGGGCGGACCGCGCCTTCGGGCCGCGGCCGGTGATCGTCGCGGCGATCTGGATGCTGATCGGCGTCGGCGGGCTCGCGCTGATGACCACCCGCGAGGCGGTGCTCGGCATTCCCGTGGCCCCCGGATCCCCCCTGCCCGACCGGGTGTTCTTCTTCGCCGGCGCGGTGCTCGGCGCCGGATCGGGCATCCTCCAGGCCGCCTCGCGCACCCTGCTCGTGCATCTCGCCGAGGGCAGGGTCGCCAGCGCCCAGGCCTTCGGCCTCTACGCGGTCTCGGGCAAGGTCACCGCCTTCGCCGCCCCGGCGCTGATCGCGGTCACCACCGCCGCCACCGGGTCGCAGCGGCTGGGCTTCAGCCCGGTCATCGCGCTTTTCCTGATCGGGCTCCTCCTGCTATACTGGGCAAAACAAGAATACGAGCAGCCCGGAGACCTCCCCGCATGATCCAGACGGCGCGTGCCATCACTCTCGCCATCCTCGTCGCCGCCGGTTGCGCCGCGGGCGCCGGCGCCCAGACCGCGCAATCGCTCTTCGCCGCCAGGGCGACGCCCTCGCCGCACGGCGCCCATCCCGTCGGGCAGCACGCGCGCGGCTGCCTCGCGGGCGGGGTCCAGCTGCCCGAGAGCGGGCCGACCTGGCAGGCGATGCGGCTCGGCCGCAACCACAACTGGGGCCATCCCGAAATGATCGCCTTCGTGGAGGATCTCAGCCGCAGCGCCACCCGGGTCGGCTGGAAGGGGCTCTACGTGGGCGACATCAGCCAGGCGCGCGGCGGCCCGGTCAAGGGCCATGCCTCCCACCAGATCGGGCTCGACGTCGACATCTGGTTCACGCCGCCGCCGCGGCTCGACCTCAGCCGCCGCGAGCGCGAGCAGCTCTCCGCGATCGACGTGCGCTCCGCCGACCAGCGGCACGTGAACGGCAACTGGACGAAATCCCACGAGGCGCTGCTCAGGGCGGCCGCGCTCGACCCGCGCGTCAACCGCATCTTCGTCACCGCGCCGGCCAAGCTCGCCATGTGCGCCGACGCAGGCGCGAACGACCGCGCCTGGCTCGGCAAGATCCGGCCCTGGTGGGGCCACAACGATCACTTCCACGTGCGGCTGAACTGCCCTGCGGGCGCTGCGGGCTGCGTGATGCCCGACCCGGTGCCCGCCGGCGACGGCTGCCAGGACGCCGTCTGGTGGGTGACCGAGGCGCTGGAGCCGCCCGACCCCAACGCCCCGAAGCCGAAGCCCAAGCCGCCGCTGCGCCTCGCCGACCTGCCGCCGCAATGCGGCGAGGTGCTCTCCGCGCGATGAAGCGTGCCGCCATCCTCGTGCTCCTGCTCTGGGCTCCCGCGGCCTCCGCGGCCGGGCCGGCGCTGCTGCTCGACGCCGAGATCCCCTGGACCGAGCCCGAGGCGAGCTTCGGCGGCTTCTCGGGCCTCGCGGTGACCGACGACGGCCGGAGCCTCATTGCCGTCTCCGACAAGGGCACCTGGGCGACCGGTCGGATGGAGCGCGAGAACGGAAGGCTCACCGGGATCGCCATGACCGGCCACGGGCCGCTGCACGAGATCTCCGGCACCCCGCTCGACGGGCTGAACGTGGACGCCGAGGGGCTCGACCTCGATCCCCGGGGCCGCGCCTATGTCTCCTTCGAGGCCTTCCACCGGGTCCGGCGCTACGACAGCCTCGACGGCCCGGCGGCCCCCGTGCCGCCCCACCCCGATTTTCCCCGCCTGCAGAACAATTCCGGCCTCGAGGCGCTGACGATCGACGCCGAGGGCACGCTCTACGCCATCCCCGAGCGCAGCGGCAAGCTCGACCGCCCCTTCCCGGTCTACCGGTTCCGCAACGGCCGCTGGGACAAGGATCTGCGCCTGCGCCGCGACGGCGACTTCCTGGTGGTGGACGCGGATTTCGGCCCCGACGGCAAGCTCTACGTGCTCGAGCGCAGCTTCCGCTGGCTCGGCGGCTTCGCGACCCGGATCCGCCGCTTCACCCTCGGCCCGGAGGGGCTCGGCGACGAGACCACCCTGTTCGAGACCCGCATCGGCGAGATGGACAACATGGAGGGGATGTCCGTCTGGCGCGACGAGGCGGGCAGGACCCGCGTCACCCTGATCTCCGACGACAACTTCTTCGCCCTGCAACGCACGATCATCGCGGAATTCCTGCTCGCGGAGCGCTGATACGACACCCGGCTGCATCGATCTGCCGAGCGACACCGGGAACCGGCAGGAGCGAGGCACTGCCTCGCGCCGGTTCGTTGAACGCAGCGCGCGAGCGCGGTGGTCGAAGGGGGGGTCGGGTTTCGCCGTCAGCGGGTGATCCGCGCGCGCATGCCTGGCAGGCGCGCGCGGATTCGTCTCCCGCCAAATCCGCGACGACAAAACCCAGTTGACCGGCGCCGGCCCGCGGCGATCACCCGGAGACCGGGTCAGGCCAAGCCCCGCTCCGCCGCCGCCTCCAGCGCCGCCGCCAGGCGCGCCAGCGCCTGCGGCCGATAGCCCGGGTCGCGCGCCCACCGGGCAAGCGCCGAAGGCGCGAGATCGAGCAGCGCGCCCGGCCCCCGGCGCGGGCGCGGCGCGATCTCCAGCAGCCGGTCGAAGAGACCCGGCGCCGCGGAACCGCGCGCCATCAGCGGCGCCGCCGCATCGCGCTCCGCCGCCCAGCCGGCCACCGCGGCCGGGTCGAGCGCGAGCCCCGCCGCCGCGGCGCCCTGCGCCACCCAGACCAGCGCGTCGCTCGAGAGCCCCGTCACCGCCCCGCCCCCGCCGACCGAGCAATGGTCGCCGGGAAACCAGCGCTGCTGATAGGCGCCGCGCACCCGGCCGCCGTTCAGCGCCGCGAGATTGTGCCAGAGCGTCGGTGGGAAGCCGCGCCGCCGCTCGTCGATCGACACCGCATGCCGCGCCGCGGCGACGCAGCCGGAGAGCGCGGTGTCGTGGAAGGCCAGCCCGCGGTTCAGCCGCGCCGCCAGCCGCATGTGCCCGGGCAACCCCAGCGACCCCACCGTGTCCCAGATGCCGAGATAGGCGAGCCTGAGCGCCAGCCCGGCGGCCGCGCCCGTCTCCGCCCGCCAGGCCGCCTCCCGCGGCCCCAGCACCACATGGCCCGCGTGGCGCGCCCTGAAGGCCAAAGCCGCGGGGCTGTCCGGCCGGCTGGCGGCACCCCGGTCGCGATAGAAGGCCAGCGCCGCGGGGATCGCCGAAGCCTCGTCGCGCTCCAGGATGCCGCAATTGCGGATCAGCCCCGCGAGCGAGCGCGCGGTGAAGGCCCCGCGCGAGAAGCCGAAGAGATACACCTCGTCGCCGGGCGCATAGGTGAAGACGAGGAAGCGATAGGCCGCTGCCAGCGTCGCGGTCAGCCCCTGGCCGAAGAGGCCGCCGAGGGTGCGGTCGAGCATGCGCGCCAGCCCGCCGGTGCCGCGCCCGGTCCCGACCCCGTCGAGATGGCAGACCACCTGCGCCACCCCGTCCGGCGCCTGCGCCAGCACGGCCTGCGCCAGCCGCGCCACATTGGTGGGCCGCTCGGCGTCGATGCGTTTCCAGGTGCCGTCGCAGGCGATGACGATGCGTTTCATGGATCGCTCCGGATCGCCCGCCCCGGGGCGGCCGCCCGGCGGGGCGATCATTGCATGGATGTCTCGGGATCTCGCGGGTCTCCAGCACCCGCGCCCGCCGAGCATAGCGCCAAAAGCTTTCCCAATCCCTGCCCCGACGCCGCAAACGCCCCAGGAAGATCGCATCTGGCAAAGCAACCCCGTCAGGCAGAGGTCCAAGCGCGCCTGGCGCAACCACCCCGCCCGGCGGGCACCGCCGGGCAGCGCCCGCCCCGCCCGTCACGCCAA
>NZ_DAIUBO010000199.1:0-7200 GCF_036846665.1 Amaricoccus sp.
GCTGGCCGGATGGGCGCCGGTTCCGGCTGGTTTCAGGACAGGCGCCCGCATCGTCAACTCTCCGAGCCGATCGGCAATCCCCAGAAACCGAAGGAATGCCGCGCCGCTCGTCGGGGGTCGATCCTCGGGAACGGGCGGATGGTCCCTACCATCTGTCCGCGCGGGCGCCAAGCCGGGGCAACGACAGGGTGATCGGGACGCCGCGGCAGCCGGTCTTGCGGCGTGGTGGCCGGGGCTCCGGGCACGGGTCCTCGCGCCCCGCTCAGATCAGGCCGCTGGCCGTGAGGAACCGCATCATCCGGCGCTGCTGGCCCTCGCTCAGCGGCCAGGCCGAGGGCGGCCGCGTCGGGCCACAGTCCCGGCCCAGGGCCTGGAGCGCCGCCTTGACCGTGGTGACGTTGGTGCCGCCCAGTTCCTCGGCGCGGATGTCCTCGAAGACCCGCATCCCGGCGATGAGGTCACGGGCACGGCCGTAGTCCGAGGCCTCCAATGCGGCATGAATGGCGATCGAGCGTTCCGGCCAGACGTTGATCAGCCCGGAGGTGAAGCCGCGCGCGCCGACCGCGTAGAAGGGCGGCGCCCAGACCTCGGCGAGGCCGCCGACCCAGGTGATCGAGGGATCGCAGGCGGCGCGGGCCTCGGCGAGCCGCAGCGGGTTCGGCGTCGCCCATTTCACGCCCACCACGCCCGGCAAGGCGCAGAGCGCCGCGATGCCGCCGCTGCCGATCGCGTCGTTGCGCAGGTAGAGCATGATCGGCAGCCCGTCCGAGGCGTCGCGGACCGCCCTGACGTAATCGACCGTGCCGCGCGGCGCGACGAAAGGATCGGGCGGCTGGTGGACCATCAGCGCGGCGGCACCGGCTTCGGCCGAGGCGCGCGCAAGCCGGCAGGCGTCGCGAATGCCGCGGCCGACCCCGGCGAGAACCGGCGCGCGCCTGCCGACCATGGCGACGACCTCGCGAACCATCGTGCAGGCCTCGTCGGTGGTCAGCGCGTAGAACTCGCCGGTATTGCCGTTGACCACCGGCAGGTGCACGCCGGCGCCGAGCGCGCGGTCGATGATCGGCGCGAGCCTCCCGGGCGCGATGTCGCCGGCCGCGTCGTAGGGCGTGACCAGGATGCCCGAGATGCCGGTCAGCCTGGCGGCGAGATCGAATGCCATGAATTCCCCCAGCGACTGCGTTCAGTGGATGTCCGGCTCGCCGGCAGCCGGGCCGAAGGAACGCGCGAGATAGTCGAAGTCGCAACCCTCGTTGGCCTGCCCGACATGCCGCTGGAACATGTAGCCGTAGCCGCGCCGGTAGCGCGGCTCGGGCGCCCGCCAGGCGGCCCTGCGCCGGGCGATCTCGGCCGCCTCCACCAGCATGTCGAGCCGGCGGCTCGGCAGGTCGAGCCGCACGATGTCGCCGCTCCGGAGCAGCGCCAGCGGCCCGCCGACGAAGCTCTCGGGCGCGACATGCAGCACGCAGGCGCCATAGGAGGTGCCCGACATGCGGGCATCCGAGATGCGCAGCATGTCGCGGAGCCCTTCCTTCACCAGCCGCTTCGGCAGCGGCAGCATGCCCCATTCCGGCATCCCCGGCCCGCCCTGCGGCCCGGCATTGCGCAGCACCAGCACATGTTCGGGCGTGACCTCCAGCGTCTCGTCCTCGATCGCAGCCTTCATCTCCGGATAGCTGTCGAAGACCAGCACCGGACCCTCGTGGACATGGTATTTCGGATCGCAGGCGGCGGGCTTGATCACCGCACCGTCCGGGCAGAGATTGCCGCGCAGCACCGCGAGCGAGCCCTCGTGATAGACCGGATTCGAGAGCGGCCGGATCACGTCGTCGTTCCAGACCTCCGCGCCTTCGAGCCCCTCGCCGAGCGTCCTGCCGGTGACGGTGATCACGGAGGTGTCGAGGCGATCCTCGAGCCGCTTCATCAGCGCGCGAAGGCCCCCGGCATAGAAGAAATCCTCCATCAGGTAGTCCCTGCCCGAGGGCCGGAGATTGGCGATGAGCGGCGTGCTGCGGCCGAGGGCATCGAGGTCGTCGAGCGTCAGGCCGACTCCGGCGCGCCGAGCCATGGCGATGAGATGCACCACGGCATTCGTCGAGCAGCCGGTGGCCATGGCGACGATGGCGGCATTGCGCACCGCGGCATCCGTGACGATCCGGTCCGGGGTCAGATCCTCCCAGACCATCCCGACGATGCGGCGTCCGCAGGCCGAGGCCATGCGCCGATGGCCGGAATCGGCTGCCGGGATCGAGGAGGCGCCCGGCAGGCTTAGGCCCATCGCCTCGGTGATCGCGGTCATGGTCGAGGCGGTGCCCATGGTCATGCAGGTGCCGACCGAGCGGGCGATGCCGCCCTGGATGCCGAGCCATTCCTCGTCGGTGACCTTGCCCGCCCGCCGCTCGTCCCAGTATTTCCAGGCATCCGAGCCCGAGCCCAGCACGCGCCCGGCGTAATGCCCGCGCAGCATCGGCCCCGCCGGCAGGAAGATCATCGGCACGCCGGCGGTGAGCGCACCCATCACGAGGCCCGGCGTCGTCTTGTCGCAGCCTCCCATCAGCACCACGCCGTCGAGCGGATGGGCGCGGATCATCTCCTCGGCCTCCATCGCCAGCAGGTTGCGGTAGAGCATCGAGGTAGGCTTCAGGAAGCTCTCGTCGACGCTGAGCGCCGGCAGCTCCACCGGGAATCCGCCGGCCTGGAGCACGCCGCGCTTCACGTCGCGCGCCCGCTCCGGGAAATGGCCGTGGCAGGAGTTCAGCTCCGACCAGGTGTTCAGGACGCCGATGATCGGCTTGCCCATGAACTCCTCCTCGGCATAGCCGAGCTGCATCATGCGCGAGCGGTGGCCGAAGCTGCGCAGGTCGTCGGGGGCGAACCATCGGGCGCTGCGCAGCTGCTCCGGGCACTTCTTCCTGGTGTCGACCATGCCTTGGCTTCCCGGCAGTGTCCCGGCCTCCTGTCACCCCAGGGGCGTCACTCCGGGAAGACCTTGGCCCAATCGTCCTTCATGCTGATGACGTTCCAGCCCTTCTGCTTGGCTTCGTCCATCAGATCCTGCGGGAAGGCGCCGATCTTGGTGTCGGGCTGGCCGTCGGCCGGACCATAGGCATATTCGCGGTCCGCGTCGTCGTGGAAGACCAGCACCTTCAGCGTCGCCCCCTCGCCGGCGCCGGTCCATTCCAGCATCTCGCGATCGCCCGCGGAATTGCCGAAGGCCGCAATCGGACGGCGGCCGA
Organism: Amaricoccus sp.; assembly: GCF_036846665.1. NCBI lineage: Bacteria > Pseudomonadati > Pseudomonadota > Alphaproteobacteria > Rhodobacterales > Paracoccaceae > Amaricoccus > Amaricoccus sp. The sequence continues at coordinate 3,237 of NZ_DAIUBO010000199.1, forward strand.
TGTGGGAATTGATGCCGACCGGCTTGCCCGCCTTGTCGTCGATGAAGTTGATCGCGGCTTCGCGCATCAGGACGGGCGTGCCGTCCACGACCTTGTATTCGGTCTTGATCGAGGATCCGACGACCTGCTCGGGCGGAATGTCATAGACCTGCTCGGTCCAGGGCCGCATGAACTCGATGCCGCCGCCGGAGACGATGAAGGTCTTGAAATCGTTGGCCTGCAGGTAATCGATCACCTCGAGCATCGGCTGATAGACGAGCTCGGTATAGGGCCTGTCGAATTTGGGGTGCTTCGCCTTGGCGATCCAGCCCGAGACGATCGTCTCGAAATCCGCCGTGCTCATCCCGGCATGGGTGGCCGCGATGATCTCGGTCAGCCCCTTCTCGCCGGACGCGGCCAGCGCCTCCATGTCGTCGTCGAGCACCGCCTTGAAGGGCTGGGTGTCCTTCCATTCGGGATGATCCGCCGCCAACTCCTTCACCCGGTCGAGTGCGAAGACGAGCTGGGTATAGACCGGGTGCTCGACCCAGAGCGTGCCGTCGTTGTCGAAGGTGGCGATGCGCTCCGGCGCCGGGACGAAATCCTCGCTCGATTCGTTCGTGACCGTCTCGACGAAGTCGACGATCGCCGTCTTGGTATCGCCGTCGTTCCAGGACGGCAGCGGGTCAGTCTGCCCCCAGGCCTGGGCGGCGAGAGCGGTGGTGAAGCCGAGGGCGAGGAAGCTCGTCGGGCGCATGGTCGATCTCCGGGTTGCGGTGCCGCGGCCCGATGTCCAGGCCGCGGCAGCCGGGTCAGTTGCCGGTCGGCATCGGCAGGCTGATGCCGTCCTCCTTCAGCTGGTCACGAACCCACTGGAACCGCTGGTAGTTCGTGATGGTAATCGGACCGGTATAGACCTCACTCTGCAGCTTCCGCGGCGGATAGTCGACGTAGGTCTTCATGAGCTTCTTGATGGCGTCGCCGGCGGTCACCAGCGTCCAGGTATGCTCGGTGAAGTTGGTCATGAAGACGTCGTAGCGCTCCTGCGGGTCCTGCAGCAGGTCGAAGACCTGCGGCACGGTCGCCGCATAGCTCTCGGCGCCCTTCCAGCCGAGGTTGGTATCGACCGCGAGGCCGCCGGTCTGCGCACCGTCATCGCCGCGAAGGTTGTAGACGTACTTGTAGTTGCCGACGCGCGCCGCGCCGGGCGTCAGCTCATCCTCGGTGAAGTAGAACCAGCTGTCCCGCTCCGACGCGCCGCTGCCGGTCCAGACCGGAAGCATGTTGTAGCTGTCGAAATAGATCGGCTCACCGTCACGGTCGTTGGCGGGCAGCTCGATGCCCGCGATCGAGGCGAAGGTCGCCATCAGGTCCAGCCCGCCGAGGATGTCGTCGCTCTTCGAACCCGCCGCAACGTGGCCCGGCCAGCGGACCATCGAGGGAACCCGGCTGCCGCCCTCGCGAACCGTGCCCTTGGTACCGCGGAACGGGGTGTATCCGGCATCCGGATAGACGTCCTGCCAGGCGCCGTTGTCGACGGTGTAGAAGACCACCGTATTGTCGGCCAGGCCGAGCTCGTCGAGCTTCGCGAGCACGTTGCCGACCCGGGTGTCGAGCTCCAGCACCGAATCCGCGTATTTCGACTTCGAAATCGACTTATGCTCGAAGTCCGGATGCGGCAGGTTCGGCTGGTGGTTCTTCATGAAGTTGACGTTGATGAAGAACGGCGTGTCGGGATCCTGCGCCGCGTCCTCGAGGAACTCGATCGCCGCGCCTTCGACGTAGGCGTCGAGGTACGGGATGCCGACGACGCCCTGGTCGGGCGTGTCGACATATTCGCCGTTGACCTTCCAGTCCTCCTTCGCCTCCTCGCCGGCATTGCCCGAGAGCGAGCCCCTGGTCACGCGCTGGAACATCTCCAGCATTTCCGGGCTCATGTCCGGGAACCACTTCGGGTCGGTATAGGTGTAGGCGTTCAGGTGATAGAGGAAGGCGTGCTTCATCACGTCGTAGCCCTGGGCGTTCGGCAGCGCGTAATCCGACTCGCCCAGGTGCCACTTGCCGGTGAAATAGGTCCTGTAGCCCGCCTCCTTCAGCACCGAGCCGAGCGTCCATTCCGCATGCGGCAGACCGCCCCCCTGACCCTGGAAGGCCACCGTGGTCATGCCCGAGCGGTTCGGGATGCGGCCCGTCTGGATCGCGGCGCGGCCGGGCGTGCAGGAGGGCTGGCCGTAGAAGTTGGTGAAGACCATGCCCTCTTCGGCGAGCTTGTCGAAGGTCGGGGTCTGCATGCCCCGCGCCGCGCCGCCGAGATAGGGGCCGAGATCGCCCCAGCCGGTGTCGTCCGAGACGATCAGCAGGATGTTCGGCTTCTGATCGCCCGCCGAAGCCTGGGCATGGGCAGAGGGCGCGACGGCTGCGGCGCCGATGGCGAATGCGGCGAAGGCACAGAACGACAGGCGCGGAGCAAGCCGGGATCCGGCCGGGTGCTCATGTGCGTTGTCCGACATGGCCTGATCCTTTCGAATATGTGAAAACTGGATCGCGGAACGCGCAAGTCGTGGAATATCGTGGGGGACGCGTCAAGTCCGGAGCACGAAATCGCAGGCCCCGCCCCCTGGCCGGCCGTGGCTGCGGGCGCCATACCCCATCCGATGCCGGGTCGCCTTGAATGGGTCCGCGGTCGATCGGCAGGGCGCGGTCACCATTGACGCCCCGTGCCGGGTGCATCTCCCGCCGCGGGACGAGGCGCGTCCGCGGCCCCCGACATCGCGGAGCGCATATCCCCCGGCTTGTCGAAGACTCCCGCCTTGCCTGACCGCATGTCTGTCGATAGCAAGGCCGGCGATGTCCGGGATCGGGGCGCATATGGTCTATACCTCCTCTGCCGACTGGCGCGGCGCGGCGCATCGGCGCGTCGCACTCTTCGGCATGTCGGGCCTCGGCAAGACCCGCATCGCCGCGATGCTGCGCGACCAGGCCGAATGGTTCCACTACTCGATCGATTTCCGCATCGGCACCCGCTACATGGGCGAGCACATCGTCGACAACTTCAAGCGCGAGGCGATGCGCAATCCCTTCCTGCGCGAGCTCCTGCGCTCGGACTCGATCTACATCGCCTCGAACATCACCTTCTCGAACCTCGCCCCGCTCTCGACCTATCTCGGCAAGCCGGGCGACCCGGAGAAGGGCGGCATTCCCTTCGCGGATTATCTCCAGCGCCAGCGCCAGCACCGCGCCGCCGAGATCGCGGCCACGCGCGACGCGCTCCTCTTCATCCGCAAGGCCGAGCATCTCTACGGCTACGACCATTTCGTCTGCGACACCTCCGGCTCGCTCTGCGAGGTGGTCGATCCGGACGACCCAAAGGATCCGGTGCTCGAAGACCTCGTCTCCGCCACCCTGCCCGTCTGGATCCGCGGCACCGAGGAGCATCTGGAGGATCTCGCCGCCCGCTTCGACCGGGCGCCGAAGCCGATGTACTACCCCGAGGATTTCCTCGTGCAGCTTTGGCAGCGCTATCGCACAGAGCAGGGACTGGCCGAGGATGAGGTGGACCCCGATGCCTTCATCCGTCACGGCTTTACCGCGCTCATGGCCCATAGGCTCCCGCGCTATGCGGCGATCGCGGAGCGCTGGGGCGTGACCGTCGAGGCGGCGGAGGCCGCATCCGTCCGCGACCCCCAGGATTTCGACGCGCTGATCCAGACGGCGCTGGACCGCCGCGGCCGGGAATGACCGGTCGCCCCCACGACGGCCATTCTCACGGCCATTGGCATGGCCACCACCATCACGCGGCGGCGCCCCGCGACGCGGCGAATGCCCGTGCCGTGGGACTCGCCGCGGCCGTCACCGGCGGGTTCATGGTGGTCGAGGTCATCGGCGGGTCCGACGGTATTGCCAAGATCCTCTGCGAAAAGGCGATCGCGGCGGGAAAGGCCGTCGTCACGGCAAACAAGGCGCTGCTTGCCCATCATGGCACGGC
>NZ_DAIUBO010000200.1:0-7163 GCF_036846665.1 Amaricoccus sp.
CCCTCCGGCAACGCGAGAACCGTGCCGGTGCCGATCGAGATGCCGGTATCGAGCGTTCGGACCTCGATATAGGCCGCTTCCGCGTCCACCGAAGCCCCCTGCACCGCCAGATGCCGGCTCCTGGCCCATTTCTGCCAGACGACCTCGGGGTGCAACACCGGCTTCTCGCTCCAGGCCGGCAGCCGGTCGAGATTGTAGCGCTCGGCGTCGAGCGCGCTCTCCACCGTGATGCGCGCGGAATGGTTCTCCGCCGTCACGCTCAGCCGGAAGCCGCAGAGATGGCGATCGGCCAGCGAGGCGAAGCGCAGGCTCGTCACCCGCGTCTCGCGCCCCTCCCCGTCGCGGAACAGGGTGTCGCGATGCAGGAAACCGGTCTGCAGGTCGAGGATGCGCCGGTGTTCGAGCACCTCGCAGGTCTTCACGTCGAGGATGTGGCCCTCCACCCGCAGGCGCAGCCCGATCCAGCCGGGGACATTGACCTGGTCGATCACCGTGGAATCGTGATGGTCGTAGACGCCGTTGAGATAGGTGGCCGGCAGCTCGCCCTTATGGCCCTCCTCCAGCGAGGCGCGCGTGCCCTGATAGCCGTTGCCGACCGTCAGGACGGTCTCCCAGAAGTTCGCCCGGGCGGGATCGAAACCGTCTTCCACGACGAGCCAGTCGCCGCCGCTGATCTTGGGGAACATGGGATGCTTCTCCTGCGCGGATGCCTGCGAGGGGCTCAGTCGAAATAGGTCTCCGCGATCTGCCGCTCGGTGCGTTCGAGATCGAAGTAGACGTCAAGCTCGCTGCTGGTGCAGCGCTGCGCCCCGGCGCAATTGCCGTACCAGCAGGCCTTCACGAAATCGCCGGTCCTGAGATAGCCGAAGGCGAGCCCGCCGGCGAAGGAATCGCCGCAGCCGGTGGTGTCCACCACATGGTCGACCTTGACCCGCTTGACGACATGCTCGCGGAACCTGCCGTCGGGACTGCGGAAATAGACCGCGCATCCGTGCTGGTCGAGCGTCACGTAGAGCGCCTTCACGCCCAGGTCGAGGCAATGCTCCGCGAAGCGCGGCAGCTCGTCCATGGTCAGCTCGTTGGGCTCGTCGCCATGAACCTCGCCGTCGAACCAGGCGCAGCGCGCCTCCTCGAGGTTCATCTTGAGGATGTCGATGAAGGGCAGCCAGCGGTCCCGGTCGATCCAGAAGCGGTGGTAGCGGTCCCCCTTCGTGGTGACGCCGTTGGTCGGCCCATGCGCATCGAAGACGACGAGCCCCGCGCTGTTGGCCTTGATGTAGCGCAGCGTCTCCAGCGGCACCTCGAAATCGGTGATCGGCACGAAGACGAAGGCGGCGCAGCCCATCAGATCCTCGATGTCGGCGGGCAGGATCGGGCTCATGAAGCCGGTCTGCTTCTCCAGCCGCCGGTTCTGGTCGACATAGGTCAGCTCGATGACGTCACCCTGATCCGCCCGGTCGGACATGTGGGAGAGATCGATATTGGCGAAGGGCGCGAGGAGCCTGCCGATCCGCGGCGCGTCGGCGCGTCGCACATGGCTGACGAGGCTCACCGTGGAGCCCGCCCCGGCAAGCGCGGAGATGCAGACGGCCGTATAGACCGCGCAGCCGAACTTCTCGAGCTTCTCCCCCTGATAGGTGGTGATGTTGTCCCGCGGCACCGGGCCGAGAACGGCGATGTTCATGTTCTCCCGCACCTGGACGGATCCTCCTCCTTGCGAAGCCGGCCGTGGCCTTTGCTCGCATCTCTTGTTCTTGTGCGACGGAGGGAAATCGGCGCCTCTCGGGCCGAAAGGCGCCATGGCGATCCCGGCGGCACCGCAGAATGTGCCGTCACCTCGACCGTTCGTCCCGCTCCCCCGACGTGCCGCCGCCTTTCCCGCTGCGGCCTGCCGAGGCTAGCACCGCCCTGATGCCGGGCATACCGGCATCTCGATACCGCATGCTTATTCGGGATCACCTTCCGCCGGGGCCTGCGGAAAACGCAAGGCGGGTATTCCGCCTCTGCGTTTCACTATGGTCCCGCGCCACCCTATCTTGGGGCCGACCGAGACAATTGCGGTCGAAAGGAGCACGCCATGATCAGACAGACCGCCCGCCGCGCGCGCGGCTACTTCGCGGCTCTCGTGCATGCGAGGGCGCAGTCGGTGCAGCGCCTGGAACAGGCCCTGCGCGACCGGCGCTGAAGACGACGGACGGCCCGGAATGCCCGGGCCGCCCGCTTCACCCATTCCCGACCCGATTCAGGTGAAGACGAAATAGGTCGAGACGACGATCAGGACGATCAGCGCCCCCAGCGGCTTGGCCATCGGCCAGGGCGTCATGTCCACCGCATGAGATTCGGTCGGCACCCATGGCTTCTCCGCCGGATGCAACTTGCCGATCACGAGCATGATGCAGACGTTCAGCACGAACAGGATGAACATGACGTGCAGGAAGTGCGGATAGCTGTCCGCGCCCACGATGTTCTTCAGGACGAACTGGCTGAGGATATAGAGCCCGACCCCCGAGGCGAGCGCGATCTTGGCGGCATGGGGCGGAACCTTCCGCGTGAAGATGCCGACCAGGATGATGGTCAGGATCGGGATGCTGTAGCAGCCGTTGACCTCCTGCAGGTAGCCGAACAGCCCCTGAGGCGCATTGGCGATGAAGGGGGCGATGGTCATCGAGGCGATGGCCAGGATCGTGCCGAACTTCTTGCCCGCGGAGACGACCTGCTCGTCGGTGGCATCGTGGCGGAAATACTCCCGGTAGATGTCCACGCCGAAGAGCGTCACCGAGCTGTTCAGCGCCGAGTTGAAGGAGCTCAGGATCGCGCCGAAGAGCACCGCAGCGAAGAAGCCGTGGAACGCGGTCGGCAGCACCGCCGTCACCAGCCGGGGATAGGCCTCGTCGGCAACCTCGAGCTGCCCCTCGAAGAGGTGATAGGCGACGATGCCGGGCAGCACGACGATCACAGGGCCGAAGATCTTCAGGACGCCCGCGAAGAGCAGGCCCTTCTGCCCCTCCTTGAGATCCTTGGCACCCAGCGCGCGCTGGATGATCGCCTGGTTGGTGCCCCAGTAGAACAGCTGCACCAGCATCATGCCGGTGAAGATCGTCGCGAAGGGGATCGACGAATCCGGCCCGCCGATCGAATCGAACTTCTCGGGGTTGGAATTGTAGAGCGTCGAGATGCCCTGGAACACGCTGCCCTCGCCGATCGCGGCCAGGCCGAAGAGCGGGATCAGCAGCCCGCCGGTGAAGAGGCCGACCGCGTTGATCGTGTCGGACACCGCGACCGCCTTGAGCCCGCCGAAGATCGCGTAGATCGAGCCGACGATGCCGATCGCCCAGACCGTCAGCCAGAGCGCGGCAGTGGGTGACACGCCGAGGAGCGCAGGCACGTCGAACATGTTCGAAAGCGCGAGCGCGCCCGAATAGAGCACGATCGGCAGAAGCACGATCACATAGCCCGACAGGAACAGGATCGAGGTGATCGTCTTGGTCTGGCGGTCGAAGCGCTCCTCCAGGAAGCTCGGGATCGTCGAGATCCCCGAACGCAGGTAGCGCGGCAGCAGCACCAGCGCCGTCACCACCATGGCGATGGCGGCCAGGGTCTCCCAGGCCATGACGAGGATGCCTTCCGAATAGGCCTGCCCGGTCAGGCCGACGATCTGTTCGGTCGAGAGGTTGGTCAGGAGCAGCGACCCGGCGATCACCGGCGCGGTGAGCGACCGCCCGCCCAGGAAATACCCGTCCGAATGATGCTCGTCCGTCCCTCTCGTCCAGTAATACGACAGGATCGCCACGAGGCCCGTGAAGCCGACGAAAGCCAGTATGTTTAACGCACCCATCCAGTTTCCTCCTCCAGTTCATGCCCGGGATTCTTCTCGCGGCATTGCGGAACAGATACCGGCATCCCGCGCCCGCCGAGACCGAATTTTCACGTGGCATACATATTTTAATCCCGCCCCGCCCCCCGGGCGGCACGGCAAGCAGAGGCCGGCAGCGGTACGGCAAGGCGGCGCGGAACGCCCTGCGCCGCGGGGCGCAGCGGCAGCCTGGCGCCGGCGGCCACCGGACCTCAACGCCGTCCGCAACCCTCCCCAGGCCGAACAGAAGGAAGCGCCCCGATCATCCCGAGATCGGATCGAGGCATTGAGCGGCCGGAGACATGGTTGCGTTTCGGTGCGCTACACGACTCTCGCCGATTTCAGCCCTTTCGGAGCCAGGGATCGCCATGGGTATGTTGCTCTGTCGGGATCGGACCTGAGCAGGTTTCGGATGTGGTCGAGGCCGATCCTGAACCAGGAACGGGCGAGGTAGCCGTGGGACTTGCGCTCCGGCTCGCGGCCGCCGAGCAGGTCGGCGGCGGCGCGTCCAGCCCAGGCGAGGGCAATGGCGACGATGGCCATCGGGAGGGCGCGCTTGCGGGGACAGGTGAGGCGGGTGTCCTCGATGCTGAGGCCGCGGGTCTTGGCGTCGCCGAACATGGCCTCGATGGCCCAGCGGCGGCGGTAGGCCCGGAGCGCCCGCCGGGGCGGGAGGTTGGAGACGACGATCAGCCATTCGCCCCGGAGGCGCTTGGCGGCGAAGGCGAGGATGGGCCCGTCCGCGCAGCCCGACCAGAGGCGACCGCGGAAGGTGCGGCTCGCCCGCGTGCGGTGCAGGCGGGCGAAGAGGGTGAGCTCGCAGCTGCCGTCGGTGACGAACCGCTGCAGCCGCCGGTAGGCCGACGCCGTCCCCACGCTCCCGCCCCGCTCGCAGGCCACGTGGCCGGGGATGGGGGTCCCTCACGGCCACTGGAAGACCACGACCTTCGTCGCGGGCCTCCGTCTCGGCGGCATGGTCGTCCCCATGGTCCTCGACGGTCGATCAACGGCGACTGGTTCGAGGCCTACGTCCGCCAAGTGCTGGCGCCCACCCTCCGCCCCGGCGACATCGTGATCATGGACAACCACTCCAGCCACAAGCGGGCCTCGGTCCGGGCGATGATCGAGGTAAGGCGCAAGGCTCGCCTTCCTTCCGCCCTACAGCCCCGACTTCAACCCTATCGAGATGGCCTTCGCGAAGCTCAAGGCGCTGCTGCGCAAGGTCGCCGAGCGCACCGTCGACGTCTTCATACAGGATTCGGCTGATCACGTCGGGCTGCTGGTCCTGGGCCACCAGTTGAAGCGGGTGTTTGCGGCGATGGTGGCGCGGTCGTCGCAGAGGGTGCGGCAGCGCTCTGCGAGGACGGTGTCGAGGTCCCGGAGGGTCTCGAAGTATCGGCTTGCGACGGGTTCGTCGACGAGCGGCCAGAGATGTTCGGCCGGCTGCAGCTCCGGCGTGTAGGGGTTCGAGGGACAGGAAAACCGTCCGGTGGACGGATTTCCCGAGAACGGTAGACGAGCCTGACGCCCACGGGAACGGCGAGGTTCGGCTCGGTGTGCCAGCCGGCGCCGTCGAGCAGGAGGACGACGACCCGGTCGCGCCCGGCGCCGGTCGCGCGCGCGAAGCCGGCGAGCATCATCTCGAAGAGCCGCTTGTCGATGCAGTCGGAGAGGTACCAGACGGTCTCGCTGCTCTGCGGCGCGACGAAGGTGGTGACGTAGAGCCATTCGAAGCGGTGGTGGCCGGGCGCCACGGGCCGCTCGCAGATCGGCGCCCAGACCCGGCGCCGCACCGGCTTCAAGCCGAGCCGGTGCTCGTCGGTCGCCCAGAGCTCGACAGGTCGGTCTTCGCCCGCTCCTCGGCGACCACCTCGCCGAGCTTCTTTTGAACGCCGACTGCTCCTCCGCCCCCGCCGCCTTCGGGTTGCGCGGCAGCGGCGCCTGGATCGACCAGCCGATCCGCTTCAGCGCCTCCCAGCCCCGCGGCGGATGCACATGCACGAGCCCGAGCCGCGCCGCCATCCAGCGCGCCACCTTCGGCCCGCTCCAGAGACCTCCGTCGTCCGGCGGGGTCTTCAGACGCTCGCGCAGCGCTTCGAGGTCCTCCCCCGACAGGAGCGGCCGCGCTCCGACGTTGCCGCGCCGCCGGTCTCCCAGCGCTCCGACGCCTTCCGCCGCGTAGCGCCGGGCGAGCTTGCTCACCCAGCGTGGGCTCAGCGCCACGATCTCGGTTATCTCCGCCGTCGAATGCCCCTTCGCCAGCAGCCTGATCACCTGGCAGTGGCTGCGCTCGACGACATCCTTCGCGGCGCGAAACCGCTCCCCCAATTCCTCCACCGTCGCCTGCCCCACGACTCCCGCCATGCCCCGCCTCCTATTTGCGGAGCAGAATAACCGCTTCGATTCCATCGGGGAATCCCCCCCGCCGGAATCAATCAGCCGGATTCGGTTTCACACCGCAGGAATGCGCGAACTACTTCGCCGCCGCCGGGCACGATCCAGATTGATCGGGAAATGCTCTAAATCATTGAAAAATATTGGAATCCAGGTTCGGGTGCGCGCCGATCCGAGAAAGGTGCCCGCGCAGAGAAGAATTTGAGACCCACGTTCGAGGTTGCTCAGCGAATGAGCGCCGTTGCATCGACTACCACACGGTCCAGGCCGGAGCCACCCCGGTCCACGTAGTCGCGCAACTGGTCGCGCATGCGCGGCTCCCAGAAGTCGGCGATATGGGAGGCGACCTTTTCGGTAGCGTCGCCCGGTTGCGTCTTGAAGAAGGTGGCGATCTGATTGGCCATGTGTACCATCTTTTCAGGCGACATTCGTGACCTCGTCTGCAATGCGATGGGCATGTGAATAGATGTCGAAGCCGCCACCACGGGCGAAAGCGACAAGCGTGACGCCAGCTTCCTCCGCCAAGTGGACTGCCCGCGCCGTCGGGGCGGATAAGGCAACAAGACCGGGGATCCCGGACATGGCGCATTTCTGAACCAGTTCGACCGAAAGGCGGGACGTCATCACCGCCACGCCGGATGCGGAGTCGAAACCAGAGCGCATCAATGCACCGATCAGCTTGTCGAGCGCGTTGTGCCGGCCGACATCCTCGCGCACGAGTACGATCCCCTGGCCAGGCACAAGAAACCCCGCGGCGTGAGTCGCGCGCGTCTTGGCATGGAGCGCCTGCCGCGGGCGCAGAGCTTCGGTCGCCCCGGAGACCTCCGTGCGGGAGAGGCACAGCGACCCGTCGGCGACACGTGGTAGCGGCCGCATCGCCTGTTCGAGGCTGTCGATTCCACATAGGCCGCACCCC
>NZ_DAIUBO010000201.1:0-7085 GCF_036846665.1 Amaricoccus sp.
GCGAAGCCGGGGCGCGCCGCGATGCGCTCGGGGCGGACCTTCTTGCCGCACCAGGAGGCGAGGATCAGGTCCGGTGCCGCGGTGACGACCGCGTCGGCGGTGACGATCCGGCCGGTGGCGGCGGGCTGGCGGGAGAGATCGGCGAAGACATCCTCGCCGCCGGCGACGGCGACGAGCTCGGACACCCAAGCGATGCCGGAGATCATCGGCTCGTCCCATTCCTCGAAGTAGACGCGCTGCCGCGGGAGGCCGGCGCGGTCGGCGCGGATCGCGTCGAGGCGGCGCCGGTAGCTGTCGGCGAGCGCGGCGGCGCGCTCCGCCGCGCCGACCAGCGCGCCGAGGGTGCGGATCATCGCGAGGATGCCGGCGAGGTCGCGCTGGTTGAAAGCGTGCACCGCGACGCCGGCGCGGACGAGGTCGGCGACGATGGGCGCCTGCAGGTCGGAGAAGGTCAGAACGAGGTCAGGCTCGAGCGCGAGCACCTTCGGCAGGTCGGCCGAGGTGAAGGCGGATACCCGCGGCTTCTCGCGCCGGACCTGCGGCGGGCGGACGGCGTAGCCCGAGACGCCGACGATGCGGGCCTCCTCGCCGAGGAGGTAGAGGGTCTCGACCGTTTCCTCGGTGAGGCAGACGATCCGCTCCGGCGGAAAGCGCCGCACCGCGGTCAGGCGGCCGATGCGCGCGGCGTCGCCAGCAGCCCCGACACGACCGCGAGGCGGTGCAGGACGAGACGGCGGGCGAGCGCGAGCAGGTTCGTCCACAGGATGCCGCGCCCGACCACCGCAACGACGGCGGCGAGGGGTGTCGCGCAGGCCGGCACGAGGCCGAAGACGAGGCTGGCCACGGTCACGACCGCGATCCAGGCGCCGGCGCGCGCCCCGGTCACGATATCCCGGACCTCCGTCGTCATGGCTGTCCCCCTGCCCTGCCGGAGCTTCCGTCGAACGGTCCCATGCGTCAATGCCCCGGGCGGTCGGGTTCGGCGGGTTCCCCGCCCCGGTCGAAGGTGGCCGACCAGCGGTCGAGCAGGTCCGAGCCGCCGCGCTCGCGCCGCCGCTGCCTCAGTGCATTGCGCAGGCCGGCGCGGCCGCTGCGGCTCGGCAGCGGCTCGAAGCCGCCCGGTTCCCGCCCGGCGTCGAGCGCCGAGCGCACTGCCCGCTTGGCGACCACGTAATCGGGATCGCCCCAGGCCTCGAGCAGCGCCTCGAAGGCGGCATGGAGGCCTGCGTCGAAGGCGCGGTCCTCGCCCATGGCACCGATCACCGGATTGCCGGGATGCAGCCCGGCGCAGGGGACGAGGCCGTGCGGGATCGGGACGTTCGCGGAATGGGTGCGGCCCGAGGCGAGCAGCTTCGGCAGCACATGGGTGTGCGGGCCGGCCGGGGAGACGCCGCCGGTCTCGGGGCCACCGATCTTCTGGAAGACCTCGATCCGCCCGAGGTTGGTCAGCGCCACCCGGTGCGGATGCGCGGCGACGATCGCCCCGAGCGCCGGGTTGCCCGGTGCGAGGACCGGCCGGCCTGCGGCGCCGCGCAGCGTGGCGAGGAGCGCGGGGTCGGTGACGCGGATGCAGAAGTCGACCTGCGGCTGGCCGAGGCCCAAGTCGAAGAGGATGCCGGCGCGATCCCCGGGCCGCACCGCATCGTCGTCCGGACCGAGCTCGGTGAGGACGCCGCGCCCGTCGCGCCGCGCCGCCTCGGCCGGAAGGCAGAGGGCGACCGCGACGGTCCAGCGCCGCGGGTCCGGGCTCACGGTCTCGTAGGCGAGCGGCTCGGCATCGGCGAGTCCCTGGAGACGGATAGCGCCCCGCGACGTCACCCGTTCGAGGCCGTCGGCGACGGCCGGCTCGCCGTCGTCCTGATGGAACTCGGCCACCGCGCCCCACGACCCCATCGACCATGAGGCACGCCAGTCGGCGAGGCGCGCGGCTGCCAGGGTCTCCAGGTCCGGCATGGTTCCCGTCCTTTCAGTGGCGCCGCTGCGCCGCGCAAGGGCAGGGCTCGCCGAGCAATGGGCGGGTTTCCGAGCCCCTGGACGGGCCGGAGGGATGAGAAGCCGCGTCCGCGCGCGCCGCCGTCCGTCGCATGTCGCCTCCAGCCCGGGGCACCCCGCCCGGTCGATCGGGTTTCGGCGACGGCAGGTCTCCTGGCTCGCGGGTCGCCGCTTTCCCGATCCTTCCCGGCCCGGCGGGCCAGTGGATGCGTTCGGGATCGCTGGCCGCTTACAGTTGCGGGGGCAGCGCCGGTCTCGCACCGGCTTCCCTCTTCGTCCGCGGCGACTCGGGAGCAGCCGCGGAAACCGTCGTGCCGTCGATCCTGGCCCCTGCCCGGCGGCAAGGCAAGACCTTCAGTCCCAGCTGAGCGCGCCGCCGGTCTGGTATTCGGTGACGCGGGTCTCGAAGAAGTTCTTCTCCTTCCGGAGGTCGATCGTCTCCGACATCCAGGGGAAGGGGTTCTCGGTCGGCGCGAAGAGCGGCTGGAGGCCGAGCTGGGCCGAGCGGCGGTTGGCGATGAAGCGCATGTAGTCGGCGCTCGACTCGGCCGTCAGGCCGAGCAGGCCGGTCGGCATGGTGTCGCGGGCGTAGGCGGCCTCGAGCTCGGCCGCCTCGCCGAGCATGCGGCGCACCTCGGCCTGGAAGGCCTCGGTCCAGAGCCGGGGGTTCTCGGCCTTGATCTGGTTGATGACGTCGATGCCGAAGTTCAGGTGCAGGCTCTCGTCTCGGAGAATATACTGATATTGCTCGGCAATTCCAACCATGCGGTTGCGCCGGCCGAGCGAGAGGATCTGCGCGAAGCCGGTGTAGAACCACATCCCCTCGAAGACGACGTAGAAGGCGACGAGATCGCGCAGGAAGGCGCGGTCGGCGGCTTCGGTGCCGGTGCGGAAGGCGGGGTCCTCGAGCGCCCTGGTATGATCGAGCGCCCAGGCGGCCTTGTCGGTGATCGAGGGCACTTCGCGGTACATGTTGAAGAGCTCGCCCTCGCCGAGGCCGAGGCTCTCGACGATGTACTGGAAGGTGTGGCTGTGCACGGCCTCCTCGAAGGCCTGGCGCAGAAGGTATTGACGACACTCGGGATTCGTCAGGTTGCGATAGACTGCGAGCACGATGTTGTTGGCGACGAGACTTTCGGAGGCGGCGAAGAATCCGAGGTTGCGCTTGACCATGCGCCGCTCGTCGGGGCTGAGCGCGTCCGACTTCCAGAGCGCGATGTCGGCCTGCATCGAGACCTCGGTCGGCATCCAGTGGTTGTTGCAGGCGGAGAGGTACTTCTCCCAGGCCCAGCGGTACTTGAGCGGCAGGAGCTGGTTCACGTCGGCGCGGGCGTTGATCATCGCCTTGTCGGAGACGCTGACGCGTCCCCCGTCGCGGTCGATGGAGCCGAGGCCGGTGGCGTTGAGGTCGAGCATGGGGGCTCCTGTCATGCGATCTTCGGCGGTTTGGCGGGGTCGCCGGGCATCACCTTGAAAAAGCGGCAGAAACACGGGCTGGAAGGCGGCCGGAATCCGGCTGGAATCCGGCTTGCCATTTCGGCTTGCCGCGTCACTGGCAGGCCTCGCAGCTCGGGTCGTCGAGCGCGCAGGCGCCGCCGACCTTCACCGCGTTGAGCGTCGCGTCGGCGCCGGAGAGCGTCGACTTCTCGACGCGGGTCGCGGCCTTGGCGCGCAGGTAGTAGGTGGTCTTCAGGCCGGACTTCCACGCCAGCCGGTAGAGCGCGTCGAGCTTCCGGCCCGAGGGCTCGGCCATGTAGAGGTTGAGGCTCTGCGCCTGGTCGATCCACTTCTGGCGCCGGGCGGCGGCCTGCACCAGCCAGTCGGGCGCGATCTCGAAGGCGGTGGCATAGAGCGCCTTGAGGTCGGCCGGCACGCGGGCGATCGGGCCGAGGGCGCCGTCGTGGTACTTGAGATCCGAGATCATCACCTCGTCCCAGAGCCCGCGCGCCTTGAGGTCGGCGACGAGGCCCGCGTTCACCACGGTGAATTCGCCCGACATGTTCGACTTGACGTAGAGGTTCTGGAACGCCGGCTCGATCGACTGGCTGACGCCGACGATGTTGGAGATGGTGGCCGTGGGCGCGATGGCGAGGCAGTTGGAGTTGCGCATGCCGCGGCGCGCCCGCTCGCGGAGGGCGTCCCAGTCGAGGCGGGCGCTCCTGTCGAAGGGCGCGACCCCGCGGGCCTCGGCGAGCAGGTCGAGCGAATCGTGCGGCAGGATGCCGCGGCTCCAGAGCGAGCCCGGGAAGGTCGCATAGGCGCCTCGCTCTTCGGCGAGGTCGCAGGAGGCGGCGATGGCGTGGAAGGCGATCGCCTCCATGCTCTCGTCGGCGAAGGCGACGGCGGCCTCGCTGGCATAGGGGATGCGCAGGATCTGGAGCGCGTCCTGGAAGCCCATGAGGCCGAGGCCGACCGGGCGGTGGCGGAGGTTCGAGCGTTCCGCCTGGGGGATGGTGTAGAGGTTCACGTCGATGACGTTGTCGAGCATGCGCATCGCCGTCGCCACCGTGCGGGCGAGCTTCGCCAGGTCGAGGCCGGCGGGCGTGACATGGGCGGCGAGGTTGACGGAGCCGAGGTTGCAGACCGCCACCTCGTCGGCGCTCGTGTTCAGGGTGATCTCGGTGCAGAGGTTCGAGGAATGCACCCTGCCGACATGGCCCTGCGGCGAGCGGATGTTGCAGGGGTCCTTGAAGGCGATCCAGGGATGGCCGGTCTCGAACAGCATGGAGAGCATCCGCCGCCAGAGGTCGACGGCGCGCGTGCGGCGATGCACCCTGATCTCGCCGGCCGCCGCCCTGGCCTCGGCAGCCTCGTAGGCGGTGCGGAACGCCTGCCCGGTCAGATCGTGCAGATCCGGCACCTCGTCGGGCGAGAACAGCGTCCAGGGGCCGTCCGCCTCCACCCGCTCCAGGAAGAGGTCCGGCACCCAGTTGGCGGTGTTCATGTCATGGGTGCGGCGCCGGTCGTCGCCGGTGTTCTTGCGCAGGTCGAGGAATTCCTCGATGTCGATGTGCCAGGTCTCGAGATAGGCGCAGACCGCGCCCTTGCGCTTGCCGCCCTGGTTGACCGCGATCGCCGTGTCGTTGGCGACCTTGAGGAAGGGCACGATGCCCTGGCTCTTGCCGTTGGTGCCGCGGATATGCGCCCCGAGCCCGCGCACCGGCGTCCAGTCGTTGCCGATGCCGCCCGAGTATTTCGCCAGAAGCGCGTTGTCGCGGATGCCGCCGAAGATCGCTTCGAGATCGTCGGGGATCGTGGTCAGGAAGCAGGAGGAGAGTTGCGGCCGCGGCGTGCCGGCATTGAAGAGCGTCGGCGTCGAGGCCATGAAGTCGAAGGACGAGAGCAGCTCGTAGAACTCGATCGCCCGCCCGTTCCGGTGCTCCTCGCGCAACGCGAGGCCCATGGCGACGCGCATGAAGAAGGCCTGCGGCAGCTCGAAGCGCGTGCCGTCCTCGTGCAGGAAGTAGCGGTCGCAGAGCGTCTGGAGCCCGAGATACTGGAAGGCCCTATCGCGCTCGGGCCGAAGCGCGGCCGCGAGGCGGGGGAGGTCGAAGCCGGCGAGCGCCGGGTCGAGGAGGCCGGCGCGGATGCCGTGGGCGACATAGGCCGGGAAATAGGCGGCGAGGTCGGTTTCGTCCGCGCGGCCCAGCACCGCCGCCATCGCCTCGCCGCGGATGCGATCGGCGAGCAGCCGCGCGGCGACGAAGGTATAGGCCGGATCGGTCTCGATCAGGCTGCGCGCCCCGAGGATCAGCGCCTCGTCGATCTCGGCCGCGGTGACGCCATCGTAGAGCGAGGCGAGCACTCGCTCCGCCGCCGCCGCTGGTGATATGTCGGCGAGCCCGTCGCAGGCCGCGTCGACCCGGGCGCGCAGGGCCGCGACGTCGAGCGGCACGCGCGCGCCGGCGGCGTCGTGCATCCAGCGCTGCGGCTCCGGCGCCGAGGCGGCGGCGCGCTCGGAGGCCCGCGCCTCGCGCCAGAGCACATAGGCGCGGGCGACCTTGTGGTGGCCGCCGCGCATCAGCGCGAGTTCCGCGAGGTCCTGGATGTCCTCGATGGCGATCCGCGCGACCTGCCGGCGGTCGATGGCCGCGGAGATGCCGACGGTCATCGTCTCGACGAGGTCGTGCACCCGCTCCGAGCCGCGCGCCGCCTCGCCTTCGACGGCGAGGAAGGCCTTGCCGAGCGCCACCGCGATCTTGGTGGCGTCGAAGGGCACGAGCCGCCCGTCGCGCTTGATGACCTGGAGGGCCGTCGCCTTGCGGCCGGTCGCATGGCCCGAGAGTTCTGTCGCCTGCATCAGCTTCCCCGCTGCTTGGAGCGCGGCGCATGCGGGGGCTCCGGACGGCAGGCCGCCGGCGACTCCCGCGGGGCACCCCGCCCGGGTTCACGTCCTGTCGCGGCAGGTCTCCTGGCTCGCGGCTCTCGCCGCCCCTCCCGCCTTCCCGGCCCGTCCGGCCAGTGGCATGATGGAAGGGACGCGCCGCTTACAGTTGCGGGGGCAGCGCCGGCATCGCACCGGCTTCCCTATTCTCCGACCCGCGCGCGCGAATCGGCACCGTGACCACTACATCTTGCTGTTTCGCCGGTTCGGCTGTCAACAAGTAGATTGCACGCCTGGGTTGAACCTCACGCCTCGATCTCGACCCTTCCCATCGGGTGCGAGCAGCAGGCGAGGATGTAGCCCGCTTCGATGTCCTCCTCCGAGATGCCGCCGTTGTGGACCATGTGGACCTCGCCCGAGAGCTTCCGCGTCTTGCAGGTGCCGCAGACCCCGAAGGTGCAGCCGGAGGGGATGTTGAGCCCGGCCATCCGCGACACCGCGAGCACCGTGTCGGCCTCGGTGCAGGGCACCCTCCGCCCGCTCGCGGCGAAGACGACCTCGGAGGCCGCCTCGGCGCTCGGCACCACGTCGTCGAGCGCGGGCGCGTCGGCGGGCGTCAGCACCGGGGCGGCGAAGGTCTCCTGGTGGTAGTGATCCATGTCGAAGCCGAAGCCGATCAGCATCTCGCGCACCGTCTGCATGAAGGGCTCGGGCCCGCAGCAATAGACCTCGCGCTCGAGGTAGTCGGGCGCCATCAGGCCGAGCATCA
>NZ_DAIUBO010000202.1:0-7034 GCF_036846665.1 Amaricoccus sp.
AAGGATCATGATCGCATAGGTGCGCACGATCTCCCCGACCCAGAACGGGATCAGCAGCAGCAGAAGAAGCAGCATCTGGTTGTCGCGCTTGACGTGGCGCGACAGGAAATAGGCCACCGGATAGACCAGCACGAGGGTGGCGAAGGTCAGCACCACCGAGAACACCAGGGTGCGGAAGAACGGCCTGAGGAAGATCACCTCGGTGAAGAAGGTCCGCCAGTTGTCCAGGGTGAATTGCGGCGTGTGCCCGACCGATGGCGGATAGGAATCGAGAAAGCTCACGCGGATCATCTGCAGGATCGGCCCGAGATGGGCGAACAGGACCCAGAAGATCGGAAAGGCCGCCAGCAGGACGAATTGCCGGCGGGTCGAGCCGAACACGTAGTCGGTGACTGCACGATAGGGGCCGGAATGGGAGAGCCGCCCCCAGAAGGTCGGGGCGTCACCCTTGCCGGACGCGGGCCTTCGGGAGGTGTCCGCAGCGGTTTCCGAGCGGGACGTTGTTGACATCTGATCTCCTCGTCGGTCGCACGCGGCTTGCGCAGCAACCCCAGGTGCAGCGTGGTGACAGGGGGCAGCCCCGGCAACGCGGGCCGGGGCCGCAATCGGGTCAGGCGGCCTTGATCTCCTCGACCGCCGGATCGATCAGGCTGTATTTCATGTCGTTGGCCTCGGCCCGGAAGAACTGGAGGTTCTCCAGTTGCTCGTCGGGAAGCGAGGAGGCGGCCTTTTCGAGATCGGACAGGTGCTCCGACGCTCCCTTGTAGGTCGAGATGAAGCCTGTCGATCTGGTCAGCTCCGCGCCGATCTCGGAACTCGCCAGCATGGCGTCGAGGAACTTGTAGGCATTGTCCGCATTCGGCGCGTTGTTGGCGATGTTCAGCGTGTAGACGAAACCGTAGGAACCCTCGTCGGGAACGCTCATCCCCAGGGGCATCCCGTCCATGATCAGCTGCGAGATCGGCCCGTTCCAGGCGTGGCACAGCACCACGTCCTGATTGACAAGCATCTGCTGAATCTCGGCGCCGGAATCGTAGTATTTCCGCACCAGCGGCTTGTGCTCGATCAGGAAGTCGCGCGCCTCGGAGACGATGCGGGCCGCCTCGTCGGGATCGTCCAAATAGGCGATCATGTTGCCGTCATAGCCCAGGTAGAGAATGACGATCGACATCAGGTCCGACGGGATGTAGGCGGTCTGCTGCTTGTAGTCTTCGGAGAACAGCGTGTCCCAGGTGTTGCGGCGGTCCTCCGGCACGAAATCCGTGTTGTAGGCCATGATCTCGGCCCCCGACAGGATCGGTGCGCCCCATTTGTTGCCGTTGATCGTGGCCCAGTCGCCGTCGGAATAGACCGGATTGATGTTGCCCCAGTTGGCCAGCCGGCCGGTATCGAGCGGCGCGATCAGTTCCGAGTCGATGAACTGCAGGAAGCGGTGGCCGGCGACGGTCAGAATGTCGACCGACGGGTTGGGCTGTTCGGCGGCCAGAAGGTTGAACTGCTTGCCCTGGTCGTCCACCAGACGGATCCGCACCTCGATGCCGGTTTCCTTCTCGAAAGCCTGCTTGAGGTCTTCCGGCACGAATTCGTCGTAGGTCCAGACGTTCACCACTCCGCCCGATTGCGCGGCCGAGGAGCGCAGATAGGCCGGCGAGGCCAGGAGTGCGGAGGCCCCCGCCGCGGTGCCCAGAAAGCGGCGCCTGGATTGGATCAGCTTTGTCATTCGTCTCTCTCCCCGTGTTGACTTCAGTGATGATCGGCGGGCTGGGTGGATGCTCCCGAGACCTGGCTGCCGCCATTGCCGGTTCGCGCGGGAACGTCGGGCAGGATGCCATCCCGGATGGACGCCTGCAATTGCTCAAGGCTCATGCCATCGAGCCCGATGGCGTCGACCAGCACGTTCTCGCGCGCGAAATCGCGACCGTACATGGCCGAGAAGATGTCGATCCCCGCCCGATGCAGCGTCGCGGGGCGGCCGGTCATCTCGCCCAGTCTGGTGGTCAGGACCAGCCCGAACGGCACGTCCTCGGTGACGTAGCGGCTGTCCGCGGTGGCCGGTCCGGTGCCGCCGTTGCCCATCTCGTGCATGCGCTGGTTCATCTCCGAGATGCTGGCGACGGGCACGTGGAAGGACAGGTGGAAATGCTCGAAGATCGTGCGCACCGACAGGCCGAGCGCGGCGGCGATCTCCAGCCGCTCCCGGTCCAGCGCCTCGAGCAGGCGCCCGACATGGGGAGTGACGTTCTGCCCCTGGCTCCAGGTCTCGCCGCGCTCCATCCGGGTCATGTTGCCGAGCGCGATGCCCATGTGGTTCTGCGGGTTGAGGTTGCTGAGCGATATCGCCAGGAGACCGTCGCGCATCTTGAAACGATCGCCGAACAGGCGCTGGCAGATCGCCAGCCCCTCGCCGGACAGGCGTTCCGGCACGGTGCAGATGTCGACGCTCTTGCGCAGAGTGTTGACCTTGACATGCGTCAGATCCGGCTGCTGGCGGCCGGTAACGATCGTCGTGCCCCAGGCCGCGATCGGCGCGACCACCCCGCGCCGCGCCAGGAGGTCCGACAGATAGAGCGCACCCAGCGAGGCGTGCGAGCTGATGATCACCGGCTGGCCCGGGCGGATATGCGGCGCCAGCGCGTCCATCACCGCCTTGTGCCCATAGGCCGGCAGCACGATCATCAGGACGTCGCTGGCCTCGGCAAGCGCGCGGGCGCTCTCTGCGATGGCGGGTCGGAAGGAACCTTCCACGGCCCCGGTCGCAACCAGGTCGGCCCCCGCGGCCAGCGCCCGGGTCCGCGCCCCCGACGGCGACCACAGCATCGCCGGGACCGCGTTCCTGCTCAGAAAGGCGGCTGTGGCGAAGGCCACCGATCCGGCCCCCGCGATTCCGACAGAAATCTCGCTCTCCTTCGTCATGTCCGTCTACCGGCCCTCGCTTGCGGTTCGCTTCATTCCCACGGGTCACTATTCACGGGCGCTCCGGGGATGGCCATCGCGGATGCAACTCGTCGATGTGAAACCTGTGCGAATGCACGATGGCGCGCGCGCCGTCGACCGCCCGATAGGCGCCGGACCGAACATGCGGATGCGAGGGCAGGAGGCCGGTATGCACGTGGCTGAGCTCGGCCGGATCATCGGCCGGCCAGAGAAGGGCGGTTGCCGCCGTGATCACAAGCGTCGCCGTCCCGAGGGTCACGAGCGCCGCCGCGAGCCCCAGTTCCGATCCGAGCCAGCCCGACAGCGGATAGGCGATCAGCCAGGCCGCGTGCGACAGCGAGAATTGCGCGGCGAAGAGCGCCGGGCGGTCCGCGCGTGCGGAGGACCGCACCAGAAGCAACGAACCCGGCGTCAGCACCAGCGAGGACATGGCCCCCAGCCCCGCCCAGAGCGCCAGCAACCCGGCGAAATCCGGCTCGGACAGGATGGTGAAGGCCAGCCCGCCCATGGACGCGGCTCCGCCGAGCATCAGGCGGCGTTCGGACAGGTGGCGCAACAGGCGCGGCACCGCGAGGGCAGCAACGATCGACCCGGCGCCGAAAGCGGCCATGAGATCGGTATAGACCGCGGCGCCCCCTCCGAAACGCAGCCCGGCATAGGCCGCGGAATTGACCAGAACCCAGGCCATGGTCAGCGACATGGCGAAATTGACCGCCAGAAGCCCGCGCAACCGGACGGTGTGCAGATAGATGGCATAGCCCTTGGCCAGCCGCCGCCGGAACGGCTCGGTCACCCCCG
The DNA here is from genome assembly GCF_036846665.1 of Amaricoccus sp. Classification (NCBI taxonomy): domain Bacteria; kingdom Pseudomonadati; phylum Pseudomonadota; class Alphaproteobacteria; order Rhodobacterales; family Paracoccaceae; genus Amaricoccus; species Amaricoccus sp. The sequence continues at coordinate 3,733 of NZ_DAIUBO010000202.1, forward strand.
CGGTGCCGCGGGCCGGCAAGCGGGCGCCGAACAAGGCGGCCGCCGACAGCGCGAAGGCCAGGGCCGTGCCCAGAAGCAGCGCCGGCGGCGCCACCAGCATGAGGAGCAACCCGGCCAGGACCGGGCTCACCAGGGTTTCGAGATTGCCGGCCGCGCGCGACAGCGACAGCGCCCGCGCATATTGCGCCTCGTCCGCGAGCACGTCGGGGATGGTGCTCTGATAGGCCGGGGTGAAGGCGGCCGAGCACATCTGGAACAGGAACATCAGGAGATAGACCTGCCAGACCGCATCCGTCAGCGGCAGGAGAAGCGCGAGCGTCAGTCGCGCCAGGTCGAGCGCGACCAGCAGCGGCCGCACCGGCACCCTGTGGACGAGGGCATTCGCGAAGGGGGCGAAGCCGACATAGGCGACCATCTTGATCGTGAAGACCCCGGACAGCAGCAACCCGGCCTGTGCGGCGCCGCCGATCTCGTAGGCCAGGAGCGCCAGCGCGACCGTCATCAGCCCGGTTCCGATCAGCGACATCAATTGCGATGCGAAGAGGTGGCGAAAGGCGCGATTTGCGAGAAGGCCGGTCACGAGCGGGCGCCCTCCGCCGTCCCGGCCCGCCCGGGCGCGGAACGCCTGCCGGCCGCCGGCCCAGATCCCGCCACGATTCCCTCCGCGGCGGGGCAAGCGGCATGTCCCTCTGCCGGGCGCGACAGCCTCGCGGTCAAAGCGTTTCCAGAGGGCCGCTCCGGGCTGGCGCCGGCACCTCCGCCGCGCGCTCGGATGCGCCTGACAGGGCTCGCCGACGAGGCGCAAGGCCCGCGGCAGGCGGTCGTCCCGCTGTCCTGGCGGCTGCAGGCGACCATCGGCGAAGCGTATCCGGCGCACGCTCCGCGGCCGGCCGGTTTCACCCTGCCCGCCCCTGGCCGCGGCAACGGCGTTGACGCAGGTCCGCGCCTGCGCGGAAGCGCCGCCCCTGCCCGTCCCATGCTGCCCGCACCTGGGATCGCCACCTCCTTCCCGGCCTCAATCCGTCAAGGGCTGGCCGTGATCGAGGAAGCGTTCGATCCGCTCCCGCCACGGCGCGAGGTCGATGTTGCGCGCGACAAGCCACGCATCGTCGTAGTAAGTGTCAGAATAGCGGTCGCCGCTGTCGCAGAGAAGCGTCACCAGCGCGCCCTCGCGCCCCCGGCGCATCATGGCTTCGGCAATGGTCAGCAACCCGAAGAAGTTGGTGCCGGTCGATCCGCCGACACGGCGGAACAGCCGCTCGGACAGCACGCGCGCCGCCGCGATCGAGGCAGCGTCGGGCACGCGGATCATGTGGTCGATCACCGTCGGGATGAAGGAAGGCTCCACCCGAGGCCGGCCGATCCCCTCGATTCGGCTCCCCGGCGCGGTCACGTCGCGGTTTCCCGTGCACCAGGCGTCGAAGAAGGCCGAGCCCTCGACATCGACGACGCAGAGCCTGGTCGCAAGCTTGTTGTAGCGGATGTAGCGCCCGATCGTGGCCGAGGTCCCACCGGTGCCCGCGCTCATGATCACCCATTCCGGAACCGGATCGGCCTCGTACTGCATCTGCTCGAAGATGCTCTGGGCGATGTTGTTGTTGCCGCGCCAGTCGGTTGCACGTTCCGCATTGGTGAACTGATCGAGATAGTGGCCACCCGTCTCCCGCGCGATGCTCTCGGCCACCTGATAGACCTCACCGGCACGGTCGACGAAGTGGCAGCGGCCGCCGAGCTGCTCGATCGCCGCTATCTTCTTGGGGCTGGTGGAGCGGGGCATCACGGCAATGAAGGGCAGATCGAGCAGCTGTGCAAAATAGGCCTCGGACACGGCCGTCGACCCCGAAGACGCTTCGATCAGTGTCGTTTCCGGGCCGATCCAGCCGTTGCAGAGGCCGTAGAGGAAGAGCGACCGCGCCAGCCGGTGCTTCAGGCTTCCGGTCGGGTGCGTGCTCTCGTCCTTGAGATAGGCCGAGATGCCCTGAAGCCCCTTGAAATAGGGGTGGATCAGATGCGTGTCGGCCGACCGTCGCGCGTCTCCGAGCAGGACGTCGATGGCGCGGCACGACCAGTCGCGGACCGGATTGTTCTCGAAGGGAATTGCCTGCGGGCATCCGTGCTCGGGCTTCATCGCCACGCCCCGCTCAGTGCAAGGATTGCGTCGATTCCGGTCTGCGCATCCTTCGGCAAGCCCGGGACGCCGAAATCGGCGCGCGCCGGCAAGGGCGCGGCGAAGAACCCGGCATGGGCCATGCTGGTCCCGGCCGGCCCGGACGGATCGCGAAGCGGCACCGTCGCCTCGACCCCGCGGCCCTGATCGGTGCCCGCGGCATCGGCGCTGGCTCCGAGCGTCTTCGGGCACTGCCGTTTCCGCATCGCGGAATCCTCCGACGCACAGGCACCCGTCAGCTGCTGTGTCATTCATCTTCCCTTCGGGGCAAGGAGGACGAGCCGTGATCGCTCCACCGGTTTGGTCTGGGCGGCCAGCCGTCGGCCCGCCTTCGAGCGGCATCTGCGGGGCGCGGCGATGCGAAAGGCGGCGCAATCCCGACGCGGTCGTGAATTCCGTTCCGTTTCGCGCCGCTGACCCGCATCCGTTCCGATGTCCCGCTGTGAGCGCCCCTCGATGCGTCAGTGATAGAGCAGGATAAGGTATCGCAAAAATACTATGTTGCTATACTGTCTATACGGAAACGCGATAGGGATCTTCGCACCCGCTTCCTTCAAGCCGGGTCGCCGAACCCGCAAGATGCCCGCGATCGCCCTTCCGGGCCGAGCGAGGAAGAAGTCCGACGTCGCCCCGTCCGGCGCCCGCCGCCGGAAATTCCCCGTCCGCCCCCGGCGGCGCGGTCGATGCCGCGGACCAGACTGGCGAGGCGGGAATATTCCCGCCGGAACCTGCAATAGTCTTCTGGAACAACGGCATAGCCTCGCCGCAGGCCGATTGTGTCGCGTCGGCGGATTCCCTTGCGAAGCGGCGCGCGCAGCCCTATTCGTGCGCCCATGACATCAGAGAGCCACCAGCGCCTGCTCATCGTCGATTTCGGCAGCCAGGTCACCCAGCTGATCGCGCGGCGATTGCGCGAGGCGCGGATCTACTGCGAGATCCATCCCTTCCAGAAAGTCGATGCCGGCTTTCTCGAAGCCTTCGCGCCGCAGGCGGTCATTCTCTCCGGCGGACCGGCCAGTGTCGTCGAGGCGGAAAGCCCGCGTGCCGACCCGGCGGTCTTCGCTCTCGGCGTGCCGGTCCTCGGGATCCGCTACCGCCAGCCGGGGATGAAGGGACAGCCCGGCCGCCCGGTGGG
>NZ_DAIUBO010000203.1:0-7026 GCF_036846665.1 Amaricoccus sp.
GATCACGCGGCGCGGCCGCGAATCGCCCAGGCCCGCGCCGCGAGGCGGATCGAGCCGTCGGACTGCCGTGGCAGGGCGGCCTCGAGCCTCTCGCGCAGCCGCTCGCGCGCTGAGGGCGCGAGGCCGGCGCAATAGCCGGGCGCCGGGCCGGCGCCGAGGGTGAAGGGCGTCCAGTAATCCGCGAAGTCGCGGAAGACCGTCGGGACCGCGATCTCGGTTGCCTCGACCGCGGCGAGACCGGCCTCGCGGGCGAGGCCGACCAGCGCCTCCGGCGTGCAGAAGGGGAAGCGCACGTCCTCGGCGAGCATGCGGGCCTCGGGGTCGAGCGCGGCGGCCGCGGTCCAGAAGGCGCGCATGAAGCCGATGCCGCCGCCGGGATAGTCCCAGACGTAGAAGCCGACCCGCCCGTTGGGGCGGGCGACGCGCGCCATCTCGGCCAGGGCGCGCGGCCTGTCCGGCACGAAGTTCAGCACCAGCCCGGAGACGATCACGTCGCGGCTCGCGTTGGCCGCGGCGAGGGCACGGGCGTCGCCGACCGCGAACTCGGCGCGGGCGTCCGCGTGGATCTCGCGGGCGCGGGCGACGAAGCCTTCCGAGGGGTCGATCGCCTGCAGGCTGCGCGGCGCGGCCTGCGCGAGGATCGCGCCGGAAAGCGCGCCGGTGCCGCAGCCGACCTCGAGCCAGTCGAGCCCGGGTTCCGCGTCGAGCCAGTCGAGGAAGCGCGGCGCGATCTGCCGGCTCCATCGCCCCATGTAGGCGTCGTAGCTCTCGCCCGCCGCCCAGGCGTCGTGGCGCGACTGGTCGCTCATCGCAGGGTCCCTCCCGCAGCCGCGATGATCCGCCCGGCCGCGGCGCTTGTCCATCGGGAATGCGGTGCCCCGCCGCTTTCGCCGTGGATGCGTCCGGTCTACTCTCGCGGCGCGAGGATGATACAGGGGAGGCGCCGATGATCGACCACGCGGGGATTTCGGTTTCCGACTTCGCGCAGAGCCATGACTTCTACCGCGCGGCGCTGGAGCCGCTCGGGGTCACCGTCCAGATGGAGGTGACGGCGGAGCAGACGGGCGGACCCGCCTTCACCGGCTTCGGCACCGAGGGCAAGCCGTTCTTCTGGATCGGGACCGGGGTGGCGGTGTCGCGGGGCACCCATGTCGCCTTCGCCGCCGCCTCGCGCAGCGAGGTCGATGCCTTTCACGCCGCCGCCATGGCCGCCGGCGGGCGCGACAACGGCGGGCCGGGGTTGAGGCCGCAGTATCATCCCGATTACTACGGCGCCTTCGTCCATGACCCCGACGGCAACAATATCGAGGCGGTCTGCCATCGTCCGGAGTGACCGGACCGCGCGCCTGCGTGGTGGCGGAGGCGACCGGGGTATCCCTGGTCGGGCCGGAACGGGCCGCCGTCCCTGGGTGACGAGGGAATGGCGGTTGGGACCGGCCGGTGCGACCTTGCCGGAAAGGCTCGGGCGGCGGGACTCGCGCTCCCTGCGGGCCGGCCCGGGGTGGCGTTACACGATGAAACGCGTCTTATACGGTTGTTATTGCACGGGTTTTCGAGAAGTGGGCTGCGCCGGCCCTGCCCGGGGGCCGGCGTGCGAGGCGCGCCGTCCAAGGCCGCCCCGTCCCGATCCCGACCGGCGGAAAGGCCGCTGGAATCGCCCGCCCGTCGGGTTTCAGTCGATCTTCTCGATGTCCGGCAGCGCCCAGGACTTGTCGAAGAAGGCTTCCGTCGGGCCGTAGAAGCGGAAATAGCCGCTCTCGAAGGAGAGCGCGCCGATGCGGGTGTCGAGGGTCACGTCGCCCTCGAAGGGATTGGCGTCCTGGGCGAGCGCCGTGAAGGCCGTCGCGCCGAGCACGGCGCCCGCAACGGCCAGAATTGCCCGATGTCGTCTCATCTTGGGTATCCTTCTCTCCCAGTTCGGGTATCGCTGCGTCAGGGTGAGGATATTGCCTCCGGAGCCGGCGCACATAGCCGCGGGGCGTGTCGTCGAGCAGGTCGGCGAAGGCGAGGAAGAGCGTCCTGCGGGAGGCGAAGGCCGCGGCGGCGATCGCGTCGACCGTCATCGGCTCGGCGAGATGGGCGGCGATGTAGTCGCGTGCCCGCTCGACGATCCGGCCCTGCGGAGCGGGCTCGGCGCCGGTCGTTCGCCAGGGTAATCGCATTTGGAGCCCATTGTTCCCCGGACGACCGTTCCGCCACAAGACGAGGGCAGCGCCCGGCCCGGGCGGAAGCGAAGCGCCCGCCTTGGGGGCGGGGCGGGCGCTGCCCGGCGGTGCCCGCCGGGCGGGGTGGTTGCGCTAGGCGCGCCCGGAAGCCGGCCTGAACTGGTCGTGCTGCCAAGTGCAATTCCCCTGGGTCGTTCGCGCCCGGGGCTGGCGGGCATTGGTCGCTTCTGGCAGTCTACAGGGTCCGGTCCCGGGCTGAAACGCCGTCGCCGCCGGACCATTGCCCGTCGAAGGCGACCGATGCCGGGCCCCGGCCGACCGGGGATGTCTGGGCGGTGGCGTGCGGCGCGCTCCTGGTCTGCGGCGGCGCCTTCTCGAGGCGCACGCGCAGGTCGTACCAGGCGGCCTGGCCGGTGACGGGGTCGGAATTCGACCAGCGCAGCCCGTCGCCCCGCGGCGGCAGCAGCTCGGAGATCAGGTGGTTGAGCAGGAAGCCGCGCGTCGCCTCGGGCGCGTCGGGGGCGAGCGCCCAGGCGCCGGGGCGCTTGCCGATGGCGTTCCAGGTCCAGAGCGTGCGCGGGTTGACCGCGTCCATGCGCGCGACGGGCACGGTGATGCGGCCGTGCGGCGAGGTGACATGCGCCCAGTCGCCTTCCGCGAAGCCGAGCGCGTCCCAGAGCCCGCCGGGGACATAGAGCGGGTTCTGCCCGTGGATCTGGCGCAGCCAGGCGTTCTGGCTGCCCCAGGAATGGTACATGGCCGCCGGGCGCTGGGTGATGGCGTGGAGCGGATACTCGGCCGGATCGACGAGGCTTTCCTCGAAGGGCGGATACCAGATGGGCAGCGGCGCCGTGGCCTGCGCCAGGCGGTCGCGCAGATGCTCGGGCGGCTGGTGCTCGCCGCGGCCGAGGGCGGCGGCGCGGAAGCGGGCGAGCGGTTCGCAATAGAGCTGGAAAGTGTAATGCTGGGCGGTGTCGGTGAGGCCGATTTTCATGGCGAAATCGGCCCAGGCGGTGTTCCAGGGCTTGAAATAGGCGGCCTCCTCGGGGACCGCCTGCGACCAGAAGCCGCCGTTCTCGATGTAGCGGGCGATCTGGTCGGGGTTGGGTTCGCCGCGGCCATGGGCGTTGCCGTCGCCGCGCCAGCCTGCGAGCGGGCCGATGCCGGGGCGGCGCTGGTGGCGGGTCATGTAGTCGGCGTAGTCGCGGTAGAGGGGCGCGCCTTCGGCATCGACCATGCCCGGCAGCTTCAGCCTCGCGCCGAGGTCGAGCAGGACCGACTGGAAGCCGCGCACGCCCTCGTGGCCGGGGCGGGTGGGTTCGACCACCGGCCAGCGGATCGCGTCGGCGACGAGATCGGGCTCGCCGATGGGGCGGTCGAGCAGCGAGATGGCGTCGTGGCGCTCCAGATAGGTGGTGTCGGGCAGCACCAGGTCGGCGAAGGCGACCATCTCGGAGGAATAGGCGTCCGCGACGATGATCTTCGGGATCACGTAATCCCCCGATGCATCGGTGCGCGTCAGCATCTCCATGACGGCGCTGGTGTTCATCGAGGAATTCCAGGCCATGTTGGCCATGTAGAGGAAGAGCACCTCGATCGGGTAGGGATCGCCCGCCACCGCATTGGAGATGACCATGTGCATCATCCCGTGCGCGGCGAGCGGCGCCTCCCAGGAGAAGGCCTTGTCGATGCGGAGCGGCCGGCCTTCGGCGTCGACCGCGAGATCCTCCGGGCCGCGCGGATAGCCGAGCTGGGGGCCGTCGAGCGGCAGGCCGGGGGTGACCCTGTGGTGCGGCTTCGGCTGGGCGGCGACCGGGCGGGGATAGGGCGGCTTGAAGCGGAAGCCGCCGGGGGTCTCCACTGCGCCGAGGATCAGCTGCAGCACATGCAGCGCCCGGCAGGTCTGGAAGCCGTTGGAATGCGCCGAGATGCCGCGCATGGCGTGAACCGCGACGGGCCGGCCCAGCATGGTCTCGTGGTGGGTGCCACGGAAGTCGGTCCAGGGGCGGGGCAGGGTGATCGCCTGTTCGAAGGCGACCTCGGCGAGTTCGGCGGCGATGCGGCGGATCGTGGTGGCGGGGATGCCGCAGCGCTCGGCCACGGCTTCGGGGGCATGGGCCGGGTCGAGCCAGGCCTCGGCCATGAGCTGGAAGACGGGCTTCGCATGGGTCGGTCCGAGATTGACCGTGCCGGAAAGCGCGGGCTTCGCCGACGGCTCGTCCCAGGGCAGGGCGCGGTGGCGGTCGCGGTCCCAGACCAGTTCGCGGCCCTCCGCGTCGCGCAGGAAGAGGCCGTGGGTCGGCGAGCGGGGATCGTCGTCCACCAGATGCGCGGCGTTGGTGTAGCGGATCAGGTAGTCGAGATCGACCTTGCCCGCGGACATCAGCACATGCACGAGGGCGAGGACGAAGAGCCCGTCGGTGCCGGGCGTGATGCCGAGCCATTCGTCGGCGATGGCATTGTAGCCGGTGCGCACCGGGTTGATCGCCACGATCTTCGCGCCGCGCGCCTTGAGCCTGCCGAGGCCGATCTTGATCGGGTTGGAATCGTGGTCCTCGGCGACGCCGAAGAGCAGCAGCAGCTTGGTGCGCTCCCAGTCGGGGGCGCCGAATTCCCAGAACGCGCCGCCCATGGTGTAGATGCCGGCCGCCGCCATGTTGACCGAGCAGAAGCCGCCGTGGGCGGCGTAGTTCGGCGTGCCGAACTGCTGCGCCCACCAGCCGGTGAGCGCCTGGCTCTGGTCGCGGCCGGTGAAGAAGGCGAGCTTCTCGGGTGCGGTCTCGCGGACGGGTGCGAGCCAGGAGGCGGCGAGGGCGAGGGCCTCCTCCCAGGAGATCCCCTCGAATTCGCCCGAGCCGCGTGGTCCCCTGCGACGGAGCGGGCCGCGCAGCCGCGCCGGCGAGAGATGCTGCATGATCCCCGCCGAGCCCTTGGCGCAGAGCACGCCGCCATTGACCGGGTGGTCGCGGTTGCCCTCGATATAGGCGACCTTTCCGTCGCGCAGATGCACGTCGATGCCGCAGCGGCAGGCGCACATGTAGCAGGTGGTCTTGCGGATCTCGTCGGAGACCTTCGGCGCGGTGTCGAGCGGTGTCAGTCCTGCCTCCCCTGCGGGTCGAGCGGGGCCATGCTGCGAGGCAGGGCGGCGGGTGACAAGGGGAAACCGCGTCGGGGCGGGGGAATGAGACTCGGCAAGGTGACCCGGTCCGCATGAATTCCGGGCGCGCCCGGCGTCACCTTCCCGCCCCGGCCGGGCGCTGCCCTCGTCTTCTCTTGGGGCGGTCCAGGAAGAAAGTGCTTCAAATGCGACCGCTATGCCCCTGCGGCGCGCTTCCCTTGAGAAGGCCGCGACGGCTTGCTAGAGCTCCGTCGGGCAGCGTGGGATTTGTCGAAACATGGCACGGGGCGGAGCGGTGCGGGAGGAACGGCCGAAGGCGGCGAACGTGCGGCCGCTGCGCGCGCTGGCGCCCTTCCTGCGGCCCTATCGCGCCATGGTGCTTGCGGCCCTCGCCGCCCTGACCGTCACCGCGGCGTTGTCCCTGACCCTGCCGCTGGCGGTGCGGCGGGTGGTCGACGGGTTCTTCGCGGAATCGCTGCCGCAGATGGACCTCTATTTCACCGCGGCGATCGGGATCGCGGCGCTGCTGGCGCTGGGCACGGCGCTGCGCTTCTATCTGGTCACGCGGCTCGGCGAGCGGGTCGTGGCCGATATAAGGCGCGCGATCTTCGACAGGGTCATCGGCATGAGCCCCGCCTTCTTCGAGCGGATCATGACCGGCGAGGTGCTGTCGCGCCTGACCACGGACACGACGCTGGTGCTGTCGGTCATCGGCTCCTCGGTGTCGGTGGCGCTGCGCAACCTGCTCACGCTCGTCGGCGGGCTGGTTCTGCTGACGATCACCAGCCCGAAGCTGACGGCGCTGGTGCTGATCGGCGTGCCGCTGGTGGTCTTCCCGATCCTCACGCTCGGGCGGCGGCTGCGCCTGCTCAGCCGCGAGAACCAGGACCGGATCGCGGAATCGAGCGCGCAGGCCTCCGAGACCCTGCTCGCCGCTCAGACGGTCCAGGCCAATACCAACGAGACCGCCAGCCGGGCGCGCTTCGGGGATCTGACCGAGCGCGCCTTCGATGCGGCGCGGCGGCGCATCGTCACCCGCTCGATCCTGACCGCGATCGTCATCTTCCTGGTCTTCACCTCCGTGGTCGGCGTGCTCTGGATCGGGGCACGCGACGTGCGCGCCGGCAGCATGACGCCGGGCGAGCTGGTCCAGTTCGTGATCTATGCCGTGCTGGTGGCCGGCTCGGTCGCGGCGCTCTCCGAGATCTGGGGCGAGTTGCAGCGGGCGGCGGGCGCCACCGAGCGCATGGTCGAACTGATCGAGGCGGCCGACAGCATCGCCGACCCAGTGGACCCGCTGCCGGTTCCGGCGAAGGTCCGGGGCGAGATCGGCTTCGAGAACGTCACCTTCCGCTATCCGGCGCGCCCCGAGACCGCGGCGATCCACGCGCTGACGGTGGCGATCCGGCCGGGCGAGACCGTGGCGCTGGTCGGGCCCTCGGGGGCGGGGAAGTCCACCATCTTCCAGCTGCTGATGCGGTTCTTCGACCCCGACGAGGGCCGCATCACCCTCGACGGCATCGACCTGCGCGACGTGCGGCGCAGTGATTTGCGCCGGCAGTTCGCGCTGGTGCCGCAGGAGCCGGTGATCTTCGCGACCACGGCGCGGGAGAACATCCGCTTCGGCCGGCCCTCGGCGAGCGACGCGGAGGTCGAGGCGGCGGCCCGGGCGGCGGCGGCGCAGGAGTTCATCGAGCGGATGCCGCAGGGATACGACACCTATGTGGGCGAGCGCGGGGTGAT
>NZ_DAIUBO010000204.1:0-6960 GCF_036846665.1 Amaricoccus sp.
CGAGCCGGGCGAGATGGTGATCTGGCCCGCGGGGGGGGTCGAGAGCGTGTTTCCCTTCGAGCGGCAGCGCCCGCGCTTCTGCATCTTCGAGAAGGTCTATTTCTCCCGCCCCGACAGCGTGATCGGCGGCCAGTCGGTCTACGAGAGCCGCCGGCGCATCGGCGTGGAACTGGCCCGCGAGGCGCCCGTCGAGGCCGATCTCGTCTGTCCCGTCCCCGACAGCGGCACGCCCGCCGCCATCGGCTATTCCCAGGAGAGCGGCATCCCCTATGCCATGGGGATCATCCGCAACCAATACATGGGCCGGACCTTCATCGAGCCCACCGAGCAGATCCGCAACATGGGCGTGCGCCTGAAGCTCAACGTCAACCGCGCGGTGATCGAGGGCAAGCGCATCGTCCTGGTCGACGACAGCGTGGTGCGCGGCACCACCAGCCGCAAGATCCGCGAGATGGTGATGGATGCGGGTGCCGCGGAAGTGCATTTCCGCATCGCCTCGCCGCCGACCATGTGGCCCTGCTTCTACGGGGTCGATACGCCCGACCGCGAGAAGCTCATCGCCGCGAGCATGAGCGAGGAGGAGATCCGCGCCTATCTCGGCGTGGATTCCCTGCGCTTCGTCTCGCTCGACGGGCTCTACCGGGCCTGCGGCGAGACGGAGGGGCGCGATGCGGCCCAGCCGCAGTTCTGCGACGCCTGCTTCTCCGGCGACTATCCGATCGACCCGTCGGACCGGGTCGCGCGCGGGTTCCGCGTCAAGGTTCCGGCATGAGCGATCTCGACGGGCAGGTGGCGCTGGTCACCGGCGCCAGCCGCGGCTTCGGCTTCGCGGTCGCGAAGGCCCTCGGTGTCCGCGGCGCGCTCGTCGTGGCCATGGCCCGCACCGTCGGCGGCCTCGAGGAACTCGCCGACGCCATCCTCGCCGAGGGCGGCCCCAACCCCACGCTGGTGCCGCTCTCGATCACCGACGAGGGTGGCCTCCAGCGCCTCTGCCTCGCCGTCCACGAGCGCTGGGGCCGGCTCGACCTCGCCGTGCATTGCGCCGCCCATGCGGCTCCGCTCTCGCCCACGCCGCATATCGCCGACAAGGATTTCGACACGAGCGTCGAGGTGAACCTGCGCGGCACCGAGCGGCTGATCGTCATGCTGACGCCGCTCCTGCTCGCCGCCCCCTCGGGGCGCTTCGTCTATCCTGCGGACAGCCGCGGCGGCGCGCCGTTCTTCGGCGCCTATGGCGCCACCAAGGCCGCCGCCGAGGCGCTGGTGCGGGGTTGGGCTGCCGAATCGGCCCGCATCGGCCCGCAAGTGCTGACCTTTCACCCCGGGCCGATGCCCACCGCGCTCCGCGCCCGCTTCCACCCCGGCGAGAACACCGCGGCGCTCGCGCCCTGCGCCGCCGAGGCCGACCGCCTGCTCGCCATGCTCGACGAGCCTGCCACCGCCTGACCCCGGCACATCGCCGGCAGGGCAAGCATGTCCCGCCGCGCTAGAGGCCGAGGCCTGCCGCGACGGATTCGACCAGCCGCGCATGAACCTCGGCGCGGTCGGCGCCTTCGGGATCGGTGCAGATCGGATCGTCGCCTTCTTCCGCCAGAATGTCCTCGGCGTCGGCTTTGCAGAGGCCGAGGAAGGTGAAATGACTTGCCGGTGCGATCTCCACATAGGTCGCGGCCGGCAGGCGACCCGCGAGATCGCTCCCCTCCGGCCCGACATCGACCGCCCCGAGGCGAGTGGCCGTGCCCAGGTTGATCAGGGTCACGTCCGGGATCGCTCCCGGCAGGCTCTCGGCGAGGACCGCGCCGGTGAAGCCCGGGTCGATGGCCACCGACCGCGTCACGCGGGCGTCGCGCGTCTCGGCGGAGAACCCGGGATGATCGGCAAATGTCACGCCGCCCCTGAGAAAGAAGACGCAATCCGCCGCGTCCGGCCCGGTGGTGCAATCGGCATCCTGCACTGCCCCGTCGAAGCGCAGCCCGGCGAGGCCGAGCGCGGTCGTGCCGCCGAGGGAGAACCCGACCGCGGCGATCCGGCCCGTGTCGACGAAGGGCGCGAAGTCGGGATCGGCGAGAAGATGGTCCAGGGCCGCGCTGAGGTCGCCCGCCCTCGCGGCCAGATCGACCGAGCGGCGGGGCGAACTGTCGCCGCTGGTCGATCCGGGATGATCGACGGCCAGCACGATGGCGCCCTCGGCCACCAGCCCGGCCGAAAGCCAGCCGATGCTGTCGGCATTGCCGCCCGATCCGTGCGAGAGAATCACCAGCGGATGCCGGCCATCGGCGACGGCCGGGCCGACGAAGGCCGGCGTCGGCGCAAAGATGGGCCCGTCTCCGACCGGCGTGCGATAGGTCGGGCCGGCGGCAGGATACCAGATCGAGGCGGCGACCGGCCGGGCGCGATGCGCCGCGATCAGGTCGAACCGGTCGTAGCCGGGGAGCATCTCCGCCGCAGCGGGAAGGGCGTGGACCGCGGCGAGGGCGGTCAGAAGGACAGATCGTTTCACGGGAACCTCCATGGGTGAATGTGCCTCCTTCCATGGGGCGAATACCGGCAGGGAAGCGTCCTCGATCCCGGATTCAGGTCGCCACGATCCGGATTTCGGTCGAATATGGTGCCATGCCGATGCTGCCCATACCCGCCGTCGTCGCCATCGTGCTCGGCTACCTCGCCCTCCGGACCCTTCTCTCGGGGGGCAGGCCGCTGCTGGTGATGATGCTCGCCGCCTGTGCCGGGCAGTCGCTCCTTGTCGCCCTCGTCGGCGGCTACGCGCTGCAGCCGCTGCGCCTCGTGCTGCCGGTAAGCGCCACCCTGATCCCTCCGCTGGCATGGATCACCTTCCGCGATGCGCTCGTCAGGCGGGCGACCTTGCGAGACGCCTGGCCGCACGCGGCCGCTCCCGCCTTCACGCTTTTCTGTCGCCTCTTCGCACCCCAGACGCTCGACATCGTCGTGCCGCTGGTCTTTCTCGCCTATGGCGGCGCGATTCTCTGGCAGCTGCACAGGGTCTCTGAGGCACCGCTCGCCCGGCTCGCGGCCGGCGGCATGCCGGGGCTGATCTGGAAAGCCCTCGGCTGGGCGCTGATCGCCTCGGCCATCGGCGACGGGCTGATCGCGCCGGCCCTGCGCGGCGGCCATGCGGGTTGGGCGGGCTGGCTCATCACCCTCTCCTCCTCGCTTGCGCTGCTCTTCGTGGGACTGCTCAGCGTTTCGCCGGAAGCAACGGGTCCGGACGACGAGGCGCGCGAGAGCGCCGAGCCGGAGCTCTCGAACGCGGAGATCGCCGAGAACGCCGGGATTCTCGCCCGGCTGGACGGCCTTCTGCGCCGGGAGCAGGCGCATCTGGATCCGAATCTCACGCTCGCACGGCTGGCGCGGCGACTGCACCTGCCGGAGAAGCGATTGTCCGCTGCGGTCAATCGCGCGACGGGAGAGAACGTCTCGCGCTACGTGAATCTCTGGCGCATTCGGCACGCCTGCAAGCTGATCGAGGGCGGCGCCTCCGTCACGGAGGCCATGCTGACGAGCGGCTTCAACACCAAGCCCAACTTCAACCGCGAGTTCCGGCGGGTGACGGGTGCTGCGCCGAGCGAATGGCCGAACCTGGCGCATGCCTCCGCGACGGAACCGGCGATCGCCGATCCGGACCGATGCTTTCGGGCGCAATAGGGCATGGGCCGTCGCCGGGGAACGGGCCCCGCCCCTGCACAGGCGTCCGGCACTCCGCGACGCGGACATGCCGGGCCGGGCCCGGAAACTCATGTGGGCGAGCACGTCGGCCTCGCTCGCTTCCATCAGGTCGGCGAGCTTCGGCCGGCGGGCGCGGAGCTGGTCGGCGACGTGGCGCCGGGTCTCGACGGCGTCAGGAATTCTGTGCATCGGCCACCGGCCCGGTTCCACTCTGGCCGCCCTCTCCCCGGACCCACCCGTATCCTGCGGTCGGAGGCCCGCGCTTCGCTCTCCCGCGTCATCGCGCGGCCGCTCCTGTCGCGAGGGCGGGACCGGTGATCGCATTCGTCGCATCGGCAGCATTTCTACTTGTCTGGAATGCGGGGCGGTGCAACCTTGCGGGGCATGGAAAACAAGTATCCGTTCGGGAGGATTGGGGTCATGACCCGCCACTTCACACAGATCGCCGCCGGCGCCGCCGCGCTGCTTCTCGCAAGCAGCGCGCTCGCCACCGCACAGACCGTTCTCTACCGCGGCAACGACACCGACCCGGCCACCCTCGACCAGCACCGCACCTCCACGGTCTCCGAAGCGAACCTGCTTCGGGACCTCTACGAGGGGCTCGTGACCACCGACCCGAGCGGAACGCTCATCCCGGCGGTGGCAGAGAGCTGGGAGGTCAGCGAGGGCGGCGACGTCTACACCTTCCACCTGCGCCCGGACGCGAAATGGTCGAACGGCGATCCGGTCACCTCCGACGACTTCCTCTTCACCTTCCGCCGAATCATGGACCCGGCGACCGCTGCGGGATATGCCTCGATCCTCTTCGACATCCTCAACGCGGAGGCGATCGCCGGCGGCGAGATGCCGGTCGAGGAGCTCGGCGTCGCCGCTCCCGATCCCCAGACGCTGGTCATTACCCTGCGCGGGCCGACGCCCTATTTCCTCGAGCTCCTGACCCACCAGACCGGCAAGCCGCTGCATAGGGCGAGCGTCGAGGCGTTCGGCGACGACTTCACCAAGCCGGGCAATCTGGTCTCAAACGGCGCCTACATGCTGGAGAGCTTCACGCCGAACGACCGGATCGTGATGCAGAAGAACCCGAACTTCTGGGATGCCGACAACGTCGCCATCGACACCATTAACTACATCCCCTTCGAGGACCGCTCCGCCTGCCTGCGCCGCTTCGAGGCCGGCGAGGTGCAGATCTGCTCCGACGTCCCCGCCGAGCAGATGGCCTACATGAAGGAGAACCTGCCCGACAATCTGCGCATCGCGCCCTATCTCGGCAGCTACTACCTGCCGGTGAAGGTCGAGAAGGAGAAGCTCGCCGACCCGCGCGTGCGCCAGGCGATCTCCATGGTCATCGACCGCGACTTCATCGCCGACGAGGTCTGGCAGGGCACGATGCTGCCGGCCTTCTCGCTGGTGCCGCCGGGCATCGCCAATTACGTCGATCCGGCGCCGGAGCTCGACTATGCCGGCATGGACCTGCTCGACCGCGAGGATGCCGCGATAGCCCTGCTCGAAGAGGCCGGGGTCGATCCCGCGACGCTGCAGATCGAGCTCAGCTACAATTCCTCGGAAAACCACAAGAACACCATGACGGCCGTCGCCGACATGCTGAAGAACATCGGCATCACCGCGACACTCAATGAGATGGAGGGCACCGGCTATTTCAACTACCTGCGCGAAGGCGGCGATTTCGACATCGTGCGCGCCGGCTGGATCGGCGATTACAACGATCCGCAGAACTTCCTCTACCTCAACGAATCCGGCGTCTCGTTCAATTACCCGCACTGGTCGAATGCCGAATACGATTCCCGGATGAAGGCCGCCGCGGAGACCACGGATCTCGCCGCCCGCGCCGAGATCCTCGCCGAGGCCGAGCGGATCTATCTCGCCGAAGTGCCGTCGATCCCGATCCTCTATTATTCGTCGCGCGCGCTGGTCTCCGACAGGGTCTCGGGATGGGAGGACAACCTCCTCGACAACCACGCCACGCGCTGGCTCTCCTTGAGCGAATAGCGCCACCCGCGCGGGGCCCCGTGCGGCGGGGCCTCGCGCGCATGATCGGGGGATGCGATGCTGGCCTATACGTTCCGGCGATTGCTGAGCGCGGTGCCGACCGTGTTCATCATCGTCACGCTCACCTTCTTCATGATCCGGCTGGCACCCGGCGGCCCCTTCGATCTGGAGCGGCCGCTCGACCCGCTGATCATGGCCAACCTCAACAAGGCCTATAATCTCGACGCCCCGCTCTGGTCGCAGTATCTCACCTATCTCGGCAATCTCCTGCGCGGCGATCTCGGCCCCAGCTTCACCCGCCGCGACTTCACGGTGAACGACCTCTTCGCCACCGGCATGCCGGTCTCGATCCTGCTCGGCTCGCTGGCACTCAGCCTCGCGGTGGTGCTTGGAACCTTGCTCGGCGCCTTCGCGGCGCTGCGCCAGAACACGCCGGTCGATTATACCATCGTCGGGCTCGCGACCTTCGGCATCACCACGCCGAACTTCGTCGTCGCCCCCTTGCTGAGCCTGCTCTTCGGCGTCGTGCTCGGATGGCTGCCGGCGGGCGGCTGGGAGCTCGGCAACCCGGCCTTCTGGATCCTGCCGGTGGCGACCCTGGCGCTTCCGCAGGTCGCGGTGATCGCGCGGCTCGTGCGCGGCGCGACCATCGAGGCGCTGCGCTCCAACCACGTGCGCACCGCCCGCGCCTACGGTCTTCCCACCCGCGTGGTCGTCGGGGTCCATGCGCTCCGCGCCGCCATGCTGCCGGCGGTCTCCTATCTCGGCCCGACCGCGGCGGGGCTCCTGACCGGCTCGGTGGTGGTGGAGACGATCTTCGGCATCCCCGGCATCGGCCGCTATTTCGTGCAGGGCGCGCTCGGCCGCGACTATACGCTCGTCATGGGAACCGTGGTGGTGATCGCGGTCTTCATCATCATCTTCAACCTGATCGTGGATCTGATGTACGCATGGCTCGATCCCCGGGTGCGGTTCGACTGATGCCCCGGGCGCCCCTCCCCTTCCGCCATGACACCCCCATCGGCCTTGGCCCGAACGTCCGTCGTCCCGAGGCCGGCCCAGCGCGCGGCCGGTTCCGGACGCGACCGCAGGCCCGGGCATCGCGCCCGGTTCGCGGGACAGAAGGAGGCCCCAGGTGACCGTGCATCCCGACCCGACCGAAGCCCTTCCCGTCGCTGTGGCGGGCCGTTCCCAGTGGCAGGACCCCTGGATCCGGCTGCGCAAGAATCGCGCCGCGCTCACCAGCGCCATCGTGCTCCTTGCGCTCGG
>NZ_DAIUBO010000205.1:0-6909 GCF_036846665.1 Amaricoccus sp.
TCGCGACCCAGAACCCGATCGAGCAGGAGGGCACCTATCCGCTGCCCGAGGCGCAGCTCGACCGGTTCCTGCTCCAGATCGACGTGGGCTATCCCGACCGGGCCTCGGAGCGCGAGATCATTCTCGCGACCACCGGGATCGAGGAAGCCTCCGCCGAGCCGGTCTTCGATGCGGCGAGCCTGATCGCGGCGCAGCGGCTGATCCGCCGGCTGCCGGTGGGCGAGGCGGTCGTCGAGCGCATCCTCGACCTGGTGCGCGCGGCGCGGCCCGGTACCGAGGACACCCATCCGGCGGTGCGCGACGCGGTGAGCTGGGGGCCGGGGCCGCGCGCCGCCCAGGCGCTGATGCTGGCGATCCGGGCGCGCGCGCTGATCCAGGGACGGCTGGTGCCGGGGGTGGAGGACGTGGCCGCGCTCGCCCACCCGGTGCTGATCCACCGCATGGCGCTCGGCTTCGCCGCACGGGCCGAGGGCCAGACGCTCGACGCGCTGATCGCGCGGCTGGTGGGCGAGGCGACCGGCGCGGAGGCGGCGGCATGATCGAGCCCCGCCTTCGCGGCAGGGAGAAGCCCCAGGGCGCGGTCGGGCTGCGGCGCGATGCCGAGAAGATCGCCGGCGCGCTGCCGCCGCTGCTGGCGGAGGCGGAATTCCTCGCCGGCAACGTCGCCATGGGCGTGCACGGCCGGCGGCGGGCCGGCCATGGCGAGAATTTCTGGCAGTACCGGCAGGCGGTGCCGGGCGACGCGCGGTCGATGGTCGACTGGCGGCGGTCGGGCAAGTCGGACCTGCAGTTCATCCGCGAGATGGAATGGGAGGCGGCGCAGACCGTCTGCTTCTGGGTCGATGGCGCGCAGTCGATGGACTTTCGGTCCGATCCGGGCGCGCGGTCCAAGCGCGAGCGGGCTGCGCTGCTGGCGCTGGCGCTTTCGGTCCTGCTGATCAAGGCCGGCGAGCGGGTGGCGCTGATGGGCAGCGCCGCCGCCCAGCCGCGCAGCGGGCGGGCGCAGCTCAACCGTCTGGCGCTGGAGCTCGGCGGCGAGCCCGCCGATCCGCGGCCCGATTACGGCGCGCCGCCGCCCGACCGCATGCCGAAGGGCGCGCGGGCGGTCTTTCTCTCCGATTTCCTCGGGGATCCCGAGGCGCTGACCCCGGCGCTGGCCCAGGCCGCCGACCGCGGCGTGCACGGCGTCTTCGTCCAGGTGCTCGACGAGAGCGAAGAGGTCTTTCCCTTCGACGGGCGGGTGATCTTCCGGAGCATGGGCGGGGGAACCGAATTCGAGACCCAGCGGGCGCGGGCGCTGCGCGAGGCCTATGTCCGGCGGCTGGCGGAACGTCGCGCCTATCTGCAGGATCTGGCGCGCCGGCTCGGCTGGCGCTGCCTCTTCCATCGCACCAGCCAGAGCCCGCGCGCGGCGCTGCTCTGGCTCTACATGGCCGTGGGCGAGCGCGCATGAGGCGGGCATGAGCATCGGGCCGGTCGCCTTCCTCGCGCCCTGGCTGCTCCTGGGGCTGGCGGCGCTGCCGATCCTCTGGTGGCTCTTGCGCGCGGTGCCGCCGGCGCCGGCGCGGCGGGCCTTTCCCGGCGTGCGGCTGCTGCTCGGGCTCGACGATCCGGAGCGCATGCCCGAGCGCACGCCCTGGTGGCTGCTCGCCCTGCGCATGCTCGCGCTGGCGGCGGCGATCGTCGCCTTCGCGGGGCCGGTGCTGAACCCGCGCGCCGAGGGCCGGGGCGGGCCGCTCCTGGTGCTGCTCGACGGCGGCTGGGCCGATGCGCCGGGCTGGAACGCGCGCATGGACCGTGTCGCGGCGGCGCTGGAGGACGCGGGCCGCGAGGGCCGGACGGCGGCGGTCCTCTCGCTGGCCGCGGCGCCGCCGGCGGAGGGCGGGATCCCCTGGCGCGCGGCCTCGGAATGGCAGGGGCGGCTCGCGGGCTTCGCGCCGCAGCCCTGGGCGCCGGACCGCAGCGCCTGGGCCGACTGGATCGCCGGTGCCGAGGCCGGGGATTTCGAGACGCTCTGGCTCGGCGACGGTATCGGCGACGGCGGCGACGGCGGCGAGGGCGCGCTCGCCGAGGCGCTGCTCGCGCGCGGGCCGGCGACGCTGGCGCGCGCCGGGCGCAGCGCGCTCGCGCTGACCCCACCCTGGCTCGAGGAGGGCGCGCTGCGGGTCCGTGCCCTGCGGGCCGAGGCCGCCGGAGCGGCGCCGGTCGGCATCCTCGCGATCGGGCCGGATCCGAACGGCATCGAACGGGTGCTGGGCTCGGCGACGGCCGAATTCGCCGCGGGTGCCGCGAGCGTCGACGTGCCGGTCGCGATGCCGATCGAGCTGCGCAACCGGGTGGCGCGGCTGCAGCTCGCCGAGGGCGCCTCGGCGGGCGGGGTGGTGCTCGCCGACGATGCGGTGCGCCGGCGCAAGGTCGGTCTCGTCTCCGGGCGGGCCGGCGGCGAGGGGCAGGATCTGGTCGATCCGCTGCATTACCTGCGCAAGGCACTGGCGCCCTTCGCCGAGGTGGTCGAGGCGCCCTTGGGCGAGATGCTCAACACCGCGCCGGACATGCTGATCCTCGCCGATGTCGGGGCGATCGGGGAGGCCGAGCGCGCGCTGCTGATGCCCTGGATCGAGGCCGGCGGCCTGCTGGTGCGCTTCGCCGGGCCGCGGCTGGCGGCCTCGGGCGCGGGGCAGCTCGAACCCGACCCGCTGCTTCCGGTCCGCCTGCGCGCCGGGGGGCGGTCGGTGGGCGGGGCGATGTCCTGGGGCGCGCCGCGCAAGCTGCGACCGTTTCCCGAAGGCGGCCCCTTCGCCGGGCTGGCGGTGCCGGAGGACGTGGACATCTCTGCCCAGGTGGTGGCACAGCCCGATCCGGACCTGCCGGAACGCGTGATGGCCAGCCTCGAGGACGGGACGCCACTCGTGACCGGCCGGGCGATCGGCGACGGGCGGCTGGTGCTCTTCCACGTGACCGCGAACGCCGATTGGTCGAACCTGCCGCTCTCGGGGCTCTTCGTGCAGATGCTCGAGCGGCTGGCCCAGAGCGCCGGCGGCCTCGGGCCGGCGCCCGAGGCGGTCGAGGGCGGGATCTGGACGCCGCTCCAGGTGATGAACGGGTTCGGCGAGCTTGAGACGCCGAGCCTCGTCTCTGGGATCGAGGGCGCGGCGCTGGCCGGGGACCGACCCTCGGCGGAGATGCCGCCAGGGATCTACGGCAGCGGCGAGCGGCGGGTGGCGCTCAACGTGATGCGCCGGGACGACCGGCTCGCGCCCATGGCCGGCCTGCCCGATGCGCTGGTGCAGGAGGCGCTCGACCGTCCCGCGGAGCGCCGGCTCGGCCCGCTTCTGCTGGCGCTGGCGCTGGTGCTGCTCGCCGCGGACGTGCTGGCGACGCTGCGCGTCTCGGGCCGGCTCGGCAGCGGAAGCGCAAGGGCGGTGGCGCGCGGCGCGGCGCTGGTCCTGCTCGCCGCGGGGCTCGCGGGCGCGGCCGGATCGGCGGCGCGGGCGCAGGATGCGAGGTCGGAGGCCGCCGCGCTCTATGCCGCGAACCGCACGGTGCTCGCCTATGTGAAGACGGGGAATGCCCGCGTGGATGCGGTGAGCGAGGCCGGGCTGCGGGGCCTGAGCCGGGCGCTCTTCGACCGCACGGCGGTCGAGCCCGCCGAGCCCGTGGGGGTCGATCTGGAGCGCGACGAGATCGCGCTCTATCCCTTCCTCTACTGGCCGGTCACCGAGGGGCAGGCGGCGCCTTCAGATGCCGCCGCCGCGCGGCTCAACGATTTCCTGCGCTTCGGCGGCATGATCCTCTTCGACACGCGGGACGCCGATCTCGGCGGCAGCCTGGGCGGGACGACCCCGAACGGGCGGGCGCTGCAGCGCATCGCGACCCGGCTCGACGTGCCGCCGCTGGAGCCGGTTCCGCTCGACCACGTCCTGACGCGGACCTTCTACCTGCTCCAGGACTTTCCCGGCCGGTGGGACGCCTCGACGGTCTGGGTGGAGGCCGCGCCAGCGGCCGAGGAGGTCGAGGGCATGCCGTTCCGCAACCTCAACGACGGGGTGACCCCGGTGGTGATCGGCGGCAACGACTGGGCCTCGGCCTGGGCGATGCAGGAGAACGGCCAGCCGATGTATCCCGTGGGCCGCGGCATCGCCGGCGAGCGCCAGCGCGAGATGGCGATCCGCTTCGGCGTGAACCTGATCATGCATGTGATGACGGGCAACTACAAATCCGACCAGGTGCATGTGCCCGCGCTGCTCGACCGGCTGGGACAATAGGGCATGTCGATGGTCGCCTTCGATCCGCAGCTGCCGCTCGGGCTGATCGCCGGGCTCGCGGGGCTGAGCCTCGCGGCGCTCCTGCTCGCGCTCTGGCGGGGGCTGGCCGGCTGGTGGCTGCGCGCGCTCGCGGCGCTGGTGCTGCTGGTGGCGCTGGCGCAGCCCTCCTGGCGGCAGGAGGACCGGCTGCCGGTGGCCGACATCGCGCTGGTGGTGATCGACGAGAGCGCCTCGAACCGGATCGGGCTCCGGCCCGACCAGGTGACGTCGGCGCTCGAGGGGCTCGGGGCGCGGCTCGACCGGCTGGTGGAGACCGGCGGGCTGGAGCTGCGCGAGATCCGCCTGCGCGACCGGGGCGAGGACGGGACGCGGCTCCTCGGCGCCCTGGCCGAGGCGGCGGCGGAGATCCCGCCCGACCGGATCGCCGGCGCGATCCTTGTGACCGACGGGCAGGTGCATGACGCCGATGCGCTGGCGGAATTCCCCGGGCCCGTCCATGTGCTGCTCAGCGGCAGCGCCGCGGATTGGGACCGCCGCATCGTGATCGAGACGGCGCCGGCCTTCGCGATCATCGACGAGCCGGTCAGCGTGACCCTGCGTGTGGAGGACATCGGCGCGTCGCCGGAGAGCGGCGGGTTCGTACCGCTGACCATCGCGCTCGACG
Source organism: Amaricoccus sp. (assembly GCF_036846665.1). Lineage (NCBI taxonomy): Bacteria > Pseudomonadati > Pseudomonadota > Alphaproteobacteria > Rhodobacterales > Paracoccaceae > Amaricoccus > Amaricoccus sp. Next base: position 4,930 of record NZ_DAIUBO010000205.1, read on the forward strand.
GCACCGAGCCCTTGCGCTTCGACGTGCCGGTGGGCGAACCGGTCACGCTGCCGGTCACGCTCGGGCGCGGCGGGGCCAATGTGCTGGAAATCGCCACGCCGCAGGTGGCGGGCGAGCTGACCGAGCGCAACAACGCCGCCGTGGTCTCGATCAACGGCGTGCGCGACCGGCTGCGGGTGCTGCTCGTCTCGGGCGAGCCCTATCCCGGCGAGCGCACCTGGCGGAACCTGCTGAAATCCGACAGCGCCGTCGACCTGGTGCATTTCACCATCCTGCGCCCGCCGGAGAAGCAGGATTTCGTGCCGGTCTTCGAGCTCTCGCTGATCGCCTTCCCGACCCAGGAGCTCTTCATGGAGAAGGTCGACGAGTTCGACCTGATCATCTTCGACCGCTACAAGCGCCGGGGAATCCTGCCGAACGATTATTTCGAGAACATCGCCCGCTATGTGCGGGACGGGGGCGCGCTGCTGGTCGCCGCGGGCGAGGATTTCGCCGGCGCCGAGAGCCTCTACCGCTCGCCGCTGCGCGGGGTACTGCCGGTCCAGCCCACCGCCCGGGTGGTGGAGCGGGGCTTCGCGCCGCGCATCCCGGAGCTGGGCCATCGCCATCCGGTCACCGCCGACCTCGAATCCCATGCCCCGCGCCCGCCGGCCGCGGACGGCACGCCGGGCTGGGGCCGCTGGTTCCGCATCGTCGAGCTCGACGCCCCGGAGGGCGAGGTGGTCATGACCGGCCCGGACGACCGGCCGCTCCTGGTGCTCGACCGCCAGGGGGAGGGGCGGGTCGCGGTGCTGGCCTCCGACGAGGCCTGGCTCTGGAGCCGCGGCTACGAGGGTGGCGGGCCGCAGCTCGAACTGCTGCGCCGGCTGGCCCATTGGCTGATGCAGGAGCCGGAGCTGGAGGAGAACGTGCTGCTCGGCGGCGGCGACGGCGGCGACGTGGAGGTGACGCGCCGCACGCTCGAGGCCGAGATCCCGACGGTGACCGCCACCAGCCCCTCGGGCGAGAGCGAGGAGGTGGCGATGAAGGAGGTGGCGCCGGGGCGCTGGGAGGGCCGGATCGAGGCCGCCGAGCACGGCGTCTGGCGGCTGGAGAACGGCGATCTCGCGGCGGTGGCGGTGGTCGGGCCCTCGGCGCCGCGGGAATTCGAGAACCCGGTTTCGGACGGGGCGGCGCTCGGTCCGCTGGCGGCCGCGACCCGCGGCGGGATCCTGCGGCTGGAGGACGGGGTGCCGGACATCCGCCGCGTGCGCGAGGGCCGGGTCGCCGCGGGACGCGGCTGGATCGGGCTCGCCGACCGCGACGCCTATCAGCTGCGCGACATCCGGCAGGTCGCGCTGGCGCCGGCCTGGCTGATGCTGATCCTCGCCGTGGCGCTGGCCTTTGGCGCCTGGCGCATCGAGGGGCGGTAGGCACGGGCTTTTTACCCTCGTGCGGCCATGGTAGCATCCTGGCCCCGGCCGGAACCCGGCCCATCGCGGGAGACGCCGATGCAGATGCCCGATCCCGATCCGGCGATCCTCGCCCGCAAGGCCGAGATCGTGGCGAAGCTGCGCGCGATCCTGCCGGAAGACGCGGTGATCTCCGACCCCGCCGAGGTCAAGGTCTACGAATGCGACGCGCTGACCGCCTATCGCTGCCCGCCGCTGGCGGTGGTCCTGCCCCGCACGACCGAAGAGGTGGCGGCGGTTCTGCGGCTCTGCCATGCCGAGGGGGTGCCGGTGGTGCCGCGCGGCTCGGGCACCTCGCTGGCCGGTGGGGCGATGCCGACGGCGGATGCGGTGGTCTTGGGCGTCAGCCGGATGACGGCGGTGCTGGAAGCTGATTACACCAACCGTTTCGTGCATGTGCAGACCGGGCGCACCAACCTTTCGGTCACCGGCGCGGTCGAGGCCGAGGGGTTTTTCTACGCCCCCGACACCTCCAGCCAGCTTGCCTGCGCGATTGCCGGCAATATCGCCATGAATTCTGGCGGGGCGC
>NZ_DAIUBO010000206.1:0-6861 GCF_036846665.1 Amaricoccus sp.
GGCGGGCGCGGCGGATTCCTCGACCGCGTGACGCTGAGCCTCTGCCCGGAGCATGGCGCCGCGGTGCTCGGCTACGAGCGCGCCCTGCGCGAACGCAACCGCCTGCTGCGCGACCGGATCCAGGACCGCGGCTGGTTCGACGCGCTCGAGGCGCAGATGGCGGAATTCGGGGCGCAGCTCGACGCCAACCGGAGGGCGGCGCTCGGGAAGCTGGCGGCGACGCCGCCCTCCCGCGCCTTCCCGAGGGCCGAGCTCGGCCTAGCCGCCGAGGGCGCGCGGGATGCCGAAGGGCTGCGGGCGGAGCTGCAGGTGGGGCGGGGGCGCGATCAGGCGGCCGGGCGAAGCCTCGCCGGGCCGCATCGAGACGATCTGGAGGCGATCTATGCGGCGAAGGGCATGGCGGCCAGGCTCTGCTCGACGGGCGAGCAGAAGGCGCTCCTGATCAGCCTGGTCCTCGCCAATGCGCGCGCCGTGGCGGATGATTTCGGCGCGCCGCCGATCCTGCTGCTCGACGAGGTCGCCGCGCATCTCGACGCGGACCGCCGGGCGGCGCTCTTCGACGAGATCGCGGCGCTCGGGGCGCAGAGCTGGATGACCGGCACCGGGCCCGAGCCCTTCGCGGCGCTCGGCGCGCGGGCCCAGCGGCTGCATGTCGCCGATTCCGGCGGCGAATCGCGGCTTACCATGGAGGGAGAATGATGTTTCCGAAGAGCATTTCGCTGATCACGCTGGGTGTGGGGGATCTCGAGCGCTCGCGGCGGTTCTATGCCGCCCTCGGCTGGGAGGCCGCATCGGCGCCGGAGGGTGTGGTCTTCATCCAGCTCGCCGGGCAGGTGCTGGGGCTCTTTCCGCTCGAAGAACTGGCGAAGGACCAGGGGCGGCCGGGGGCCGTGCTGGGGTTCGGCGCGATGACGCTGGCGCGCAACTTCGCCAGCGTAGAGGAAGTGGATGCGGCCTTCGAGCTGGCGCTCGGCGCCGGGGCATCGGTGGTCAAGCGGCCTGAAAAAGTCTTTTGGGGCGGCTATTCGGGCTATTTCGCCGATCCCGACGGCCATGTCTGGGAAGTGGCAATGAATCCCTTCTGGCCGCTCGGCCCCGAGGGCACGCTGACCCTGCCCGGCGCGTCGGAGTGACTTCCGCATGACCCTCACCCCGCCGATGCTTCTGCCCTATGCCGGGGCGCTGGCGCTGCTCGTGGCGACGCCCGGCCCGGTGGTCGCGGCGCTGATCGCCCGGGCGGCGACCGGGGGGGTGGCGGCGAGCGTGCCGCTGGCCGCGGGCGTGGCCGTCGGCGACGTGCTCTGGCCGCTGGCGGCGATGCTCGGCATCGGCGTGGTGGCCGGCGTCTGGGCCGATGCGCTGGTGCTGCTGCGCTATCTGGGTGCGGTGATCCTGGTCTGGATGGGCGTGCAGCTGATCCGCAAGGCCGAGGCGGCGGCGCGCCGGGCGACGGGCGGCGGCCTGGCGCGGGAGAGCGGCTGGGCCGGGTTCGCGGCGGGGCTTCTGGTGATCGCAGGCAATCCCAAGGCGGTGCTCTTCTACCTCGGGGTGCTGCCCGGCTTCTTCGACATGGCCAGCCTGACCGCCGCGGACGTGGTGGCGATCTGCCTCGTTTCGGCGTTGGTGCCCTTCCTCGGCAATCTCGCCTGGGCGGCGGTCTTCGCCCGGGCGCGCGTCCTGCTCGCCGACCCGGTGGCGATGCGGCGGGTCCATGTCGCCGCCGGGCTGGCGCTGGTCGGCGTCGGCCTGGCGGTCGCCTTAGGATGAGCGCGGCCGCGGGTCATACATGGATGGACTGGCGACCCCGGTAGGATTCGAACCTACGACCTACCGCTTAGGAGGCGGTCGCTCTATCCCCTGAGCTACGAGGTCTCGGGGCGTTTCTAGGTCTGCGCCCTCCTCCGGTCAATGCGATGGTGGTGGCCGGCCCGCCGGGGTTCCGAATTGATCGCGGGGGAAAAAGCTGCGATGACCCGGCGGAGGATGCAGGGGGAGGTCGGCAGATGCTGGATACCGCCACCGCGCCGGTGCGCACCGTCCCGCCTTCCGGCATGGTCTGAGCGCACGGCGTGGCCGGAAGGACGCAGACGGGCGTCGCGCTGATCGGGCTCGGCATGGTGAGCGGCACCTATGTCGCGGCGCTGGGCGATCTCACCGAGCGGCTGGCGCTGCGCGGCATCTACGCCCGCGCGCCGGAAAGCCGGGCGCGGTTTCGCGCGATGCACGGCGCGGCCCTGCCGGAGAGCTGCCGCGACTATGCATCGGTCGACGAGATCGCGGCGGACCCTTCGGTGGACTTCGTACTGCTCGCCACGCCACCCAACGGGCGCGAGGAAATCGTGCGGCGGCTCGCGGCGGCAGGCAAGCATATCCTGATGGAGAAGCCGGTCGAGCGGACGCTGGAGGCGGCGGAGCGGCTCTGCGGCATCTGCGAGGCCGCGGGCGTCACGCTGGGGATCGTCTTCCAGCACCGCATGCGGCCGGCGGCGCTGGAACTGGCGCGAATCGTCGCGGGAGGCCGGCTCGGCGCGCTCCGCACGGTCGAGGTGGCCGTACCCTGGTGGCGCCCGCAATCCTATTACGACGAGCCCGGGCGCGGCACCTATGCGCGCGACGGCGGCGGTGTGCTGATCAGCCAGGCGATCCACACGCTCGACCTGGCGCTGAGCCTGACCGGGCCGGTCGCCGAGGTGACGGCGCTGACCGGGACGAGCGGCTTTCACCGGATGGAATCGGAGGATTTCGTGGCTTCGGGCTGGCGCTTCGAGGGCGGCGCGCTGGGGACGTTCTTCGCCACGACCGCGAGCTATCCGGGGCATGCGGATGCGATCCGGCTCAATTGCGCGAAGGGCTCGGCGCTTCTGATGGGCAACCGGCTCACGATCGACTGGCAGGACGGGAGCCACGAGGAATTCGGCGCGGAGGCGGCGACCGGGGGCGGGGCCGATCCCATGGCCTTCACCCATGAATGGCATCGCGCGGTGATCGCGGATTTTGCCGCCGCGCTCGAGGAGGGCCGGCCGCCGCTGGTGCCGGGGCGCGAGGCGCTGCGGGTCCATGCGCTGATCGCGGCGCTCGAACGCTCGGGGCGCGAGGGTGTCCGCGTGGCGGTTGAAGACCGGTAGGAGAGGGGAATGCAGGGTCTTGGGGTCGCAGTGGTCGGGATCGATCACGATCACATTCTGGGCATGCTTGGCAACATGCTGAAACTAGGCGCGGATTGCCGCGGATGGTGGACCGAGGGCCATCCGACCACCGAGGCGCAATTCCTCGAGCGCTTCGGCGAATTCGACCGCGTGGCGGATCGCCGGGCACTGCTCGACGACGCATCGGTCGATCTGGTGCTGATCGCCGCGGTGCCGGCGGACCGCGCAGCGCTCGCCATCGAGGCGATGGAGGCGGGCAAGGACGTCATGGTCGACAAGCCCGGCTGCACCACGCTGGAACAGCTCGCGGCCCTGCGCGCCTGCGTGGCGCGGACCGGGCGGATCTGGAGCGTCAATTTCTCGGAGCGCTTCGAGGTGCCGGCGGTGACGCGGGCGGACGAATTGGTCCGGGCCGGCGCGATCGGCAGGGTGATCCAGACGGTGGGGCTGGGGCCGCACCGCCAGCGGCTCCACACGAGGCCGGAATGGTATTTCGACAAGGCGCGCTTCGGCGGCATTCTCTGCGACATCGGCTCGCACCAGGTCGACCAGTTCCTGCACTTCACCGGCTCGACCGAGGTCGAGGTCGCCCATGCGCTGGCGGAGAACTCGACCCGGCCGGAATATCCCGGCTTCGAGGATTTCGGCGAGATCGTTCTGAACGGCGACGCCGGGCACGGCTATATCCGGGTCGATTGGTTCACGCCCGATGCCCTGCCGGCCTGGGGCGACGGACGGCTCTTCATCCTCGGCGACGAGGGGTCGATCGAGTTGCGGAAATACGTCGATCTCGCGCGAAGCGAGACGGGCAACCACCTGCTGCTCAGCAATCGAACCCGGGTCGAGCACATCGATTGCCGTGACGCGGGCCTGCCGTACTTTCCCCGGCTCGCCGGCGATATCCGCGACCGGACCGAGACCGCGGTGGCGCAAGAGCATACCTTCCGGACGATGAAGATCGCGATCCGGGCCCAGATGAAGGCCGATGCCCGGCTGCGGCCGGGCGGCTGAACCGTCGGTCAGGCCTCGGCGGTCTCGCGGAAACGGGCGGTCTCCAGCGCCGCGGCCATGAGCGCGCGGGTATAGGCCTCGGCCGGCCGATCGAAGACGGATTCGGTCTGCCCTTGTTCCACGATCTGGCCCCCCTTCATAACGATGATGTAGTCGGCGAGCGCGCGGACCACCACGAGGTCGTGGCTGATGAAGAGGTAGCTCAGCCCGTATTGCTGCTGCAGGTCGCGCAGAAGTTCGACGATCTGCTTCTGCACGGAGCGGTCCAGCGCCGAGGTGGGCTCGTCGAGCACGATCACCTTGGGCTTGAGGATCATGGTGCGGGCGATGGCGATGCGCTGGCGCTGGCCGCCGGAGAATTCGTGCGGGTAGCGGTTGCGCATGGCCGGGTCGAGCCCGACCTCCGTCAGCGCCGCGCCGGCTCGCCGGTCGCGCTCGGCTGTGGAGAGCGCGGGGTCGTGGATCAGGAGACCCTCGGTGATGATGCGCCCGACCGTCATGCGCGGGGAGAGCGAACCGAAGGGATCCTGGAAGACGAGCTGCAGCTCGCGGCGGAGCGGGCGCATCTCGGCCGCATCCCGCGGGAGTTCGCGGCCGATGTATCCGACATGGCCCTCGGAGGGCAGCAGGCGCAGCAGCGCGCGGCCGAGCGTGGACTTGCCCGAGCCGGATTCGCCGACGATGCCGATCGTCTGGCCGGAATGCAGCGCGAGATTGACGCCGCGCACCGCCCTCACCTCGAGCGGTTCGGAGAAGAGGCCGCCGCCGGAGCGGAAGGTGACCGAGACGTCCCGGCCCTCGATCAGCACCGGCGCGGTCGCCGGCGGGGCTTCCTTGATGCCCTCGGGCTCGGCGGCGAGCAGCATTCTGGTATAGGGATGCTGTGGATCGAGGAACAGGGCCTCGGTCGCGCCGGTCTCGACCACGCGGCCCGACTGCATCACATAGACGCGGTCGGCGAGGCGCCGGACGATGCCGAGGTCGTGGGTGATGAAGACGATCGCCATGCCGAGCCGGCTCTGGAGCGAGGCGAGCAGTTCGAGGATCTGCGCCTGGATCGTGACGTCGAGTGCGGTGGTGGGCTCGTCGGCGATCAGGATGTCGGGATCGCAGGCGAGCGCCATGGCGATCATCACCCGCTGGCGCTGGCCGCCCGATAGCTCGTGGGGATAGCTGTCGATGCGGCGCTCGGGCTCGGGGATGCCGACAAGGTGCAGCAGCTCCAGGATCCGCGGGCGCGCCTCGGCCTTCGACATGCCGCGGTGGTAGCGCAGCGGTTCGGCGAGCTGGTCGCCGATGCGGTAGAGCGGGTCGAGCGAGGTCATCGGCTCCTGGAAGATCATGGTGATCTTGTTGCCGCGGACCTTGTTGAGATCGCGGTCGCTCAGGCCGAGGACCTCGCGGCCGCGGTACTTCGCCGAGCCGCTGGCCCGGCCGTTCGCGGCGAGGAGGCCCATGATCGCCATGGTGGTCTGGCTCTTGCCGGAGCCGCTTTCCCCGACGATCGCGACGGTCTCGCCCTGGGCGACGTCGAGGTCGAGGCCCTTCACCGCGGCGACCATGCCGTCGTTGGTTTCGAACTCGACCTTGAGATCGCGGACGGAGAGGACGTGCTCGCTCATCACCGGTCCTTCGGATCGAGGGAATCGCGCAGCCCGTCGCCGAGGAAATTGAGCGCGAAGAGGATTAGCGTCAGCGTGATCGCCGGCCAGATCAGGAGCCAGAGCGCGCCGCGCATGTTCGAGGCGCCCTCCGAGATCAGCAGCCCCAGCGAGGTCAGCGGCTCCTGCACGCCGAGGCCGAGGAAGGAGAGCAGGCTTTCGAGCAGGATCGCCTTCGGGACCAGCAGGGTTACGAAGACCACCACCGGCCCGAGCGTGTTGGGAATGATGTGGCGCGCGAGGATGCCGGCCTTGGTCGCGCCGAGTGCCTCGGCGGCCTGGACGAATTCCTGGCGCTTCAGCGAGAGGGTCTGGCCGCGCACGATCCGGGCCATGTCGAGCCATTCCGTGGCGCCGATGGCGATGAAGATGATGACGATGGAGCGGCCGAAGAACACCACCATCAGGATCACGAAGAAGATGAAGGGCAGCGAATAGAGGATGTCGACGATGCGCATCATCACGTTGTCGACCCGCCCGCCGAGATAGCCCGAGACGGCGCCGTAGGTGACGCCGACCAGGAGCGCCATGATCGAGGCGAGAATGCCGATGGCGAGCGAGATGCGCACGCCGATCATGATGCGGGCCGCGAGGTCGCGGCCCACGGCATCGGTGCCGAAGTAGAAATGCAGCCGCTCGACCTTGGCCGAAAGCGTGCCGGTCAGCTCGTCTTCGGAGAGCTCGAGGCTGGGGTCGGAGAAGAGGTCGGACCGCTGGAAGTAGCGCAGGATGCGCGGGTCGATGGGCTCGTCGGAGGTGAGCTCGACCGTGACCCGATCGCCTTCGAGCACCGGCGGCCCGTGGTCGAGCCGGGTGCGGGCCAGTTCGCGCTCGAAGCCGGGCAGGATCGTATCGGCGCGGGGATAGGCCTCGAAGCTGGCCGGCACGCGGACGAACTGGGGATAGACCTGGGCATGGGGATGCGGCCAGACCATCGGCCCGAAGATGCCGATGAGGCCGAGCACCAGGAGCACGATGGCGCTGGTGACCGCGGCGCGATTCTTGCGCAGCCGGATCCAGGGGTCCTGCCACTGGGAACGGCC
>NZ_DAIUBO010000207.1:0-6809 GCF_036846665.1 Amaricoccus sp.
ACATGCCCGGCCGCTTGCGCACGGCCTCCAGGCCCTTGAGAACCTTGATGGAATCGGCGCCGTAATCGTCTGGCACGCGAGCGGGTTCAGTCATGCATGGGATCCTTGGGGCAATGGTGGCGCATCCTATCCGGGCAGCCCGCGCTTGTCACGCCTCGAATGCCGCCCGTCCCGCCCGAAATTCGAGAGGCTTCAAGGCGTTAACCCGTCTCCGCTCCCGTCGACCGGATTCCGCGCCGCAGCCGGTTCGGATCCGATCCTCCGATGCGGGGAGGGAAGTGCCGGGACAGCCCCGCCGCCCGCGCTCTGGCCAGACTCGGCCGGATCGGGCACAATCGGCTGCCCCGTCGGCGCCATCGTGCCGCCCGGTTGGCGGTGGGCCGGGCGAGGCATCGCCTTGCGGCACAGCAAGAAGGGGAAGGCCATGGCCTATGGCATCATCCATTTCTTTCCGGGAGGAACCAGGGAGCAATACGAGGCGGCGCTGCCGGTGGTGCATCCGAGCGACGGCAGCCTGCCGCCCGGCCAGATCTTTCACGCCGCCGGCCCGTCGCCGGGCGGCTGGACCATCATGGCCGTGCACGATTCGAAGGAAAGCTGGGAGGCGTTCCGCGACGGGATCCTGATGCCGCGCATGCAGGCGGGCGTCGCGGGCAGCTTCACCGGCCCGCCCCAGGAGACGGCATTCGAGGCATACAAGTTCTAGACGGGCTGACGGCCGGGCCAGCCGCCGACTCAGTTGGGCATGGTGAGCACGGCGTTCTTCCCGCCCCCGCTCAGCTGCAGGCTGTCCTTGCCGATCGCCGCGACCCGGGCGCCCTGCAACCGGTCGCCGGGGCGGACGCGCTGCATCTTGCCGCCGGGCAGGCGCACCAGCGCGTGACGGTCGTTGCCGCCGCCGAAGATGCCGATCAGCGAGACCGAATTGCGCGAGAAGCCGACGGTCTGGGTCGCCGCCGCGCCGCTGGCGCTGGCCACGGCCCTGGTCTTGGCCGGGGCTTTCTGGGCCCTGACCTGCTTGGGCTGGACCCGCACCGGCTGGGCCGGGGCGGGGGCGAGCCGCACCACCTTCTGGGGTGCCGCCGCCACAGGCTTGGGCCGGACGGTCGCGACCTTGACTTTGGCGGGGGAAGGGGCGGGCGCGCGGCTGGCGGTGAAGCGCCGCGGCTCGGGCCGCCCGGCGGCGACGACGGAGGCCGCCGCGAGGCCGGTGCTCGCCGTCTGGGTGGCGAAGGTGGTGGTCGGGCGGGCGACGCTGGCAGTCACCACCGCCGCGCTGATCGCCTCGGAAAGCGCCGCCGAGGACAGCGACCGGGGCCGCGGCTGCGGGCGCGTCCGGTCCGGCGCTGCCACGGCCGTCTCCGGCGCGGCGGCAGGCGTCGCGGCCGGGGCGGGCTCGGCCGCCGCCGCCGCGGGCCGGGCCAGCGGCCGCAGCGCGGGCTTCCCGGAGGAAGGCGCCGGCGCGGTCGGATTGGCCAGCGCAATCCGGACCGCGGCCTCGGCGGGCTTGGGCGCCGCGGCGGCGACCGGCCGCTGCATCGGCGCGTCAATGCGGGTGGCGTCGAGCAGGGCCCGCGCCACCGAGAGCTCCGCCAGGCGGATCGTGCCGTCCGCCTGCGGCCGCGGCGGCAGAGTGGAGACCGGGAAGTTGCGGGTGGCCACGGTGACGAGCGGCAGGAGCGCCGGTTCACGCGCATGGCCGGGCGCCCGCGGGGCCTGGGGTGCGGGAACCCGTGCCACCGGGGCAGGCTCCGGCGCGACGGCGACGCGGGTAAGGTCGGCGGGCCGCGGCCGGGGGCGCGGCTGGGCCGGGTCGGCAGGGGCCGACGCCGCCGCGAGCGCCGGGCCGGACTCGACCTCCAAGGGCGCGGAGACTACGGCAGGCCCCCGGTCCGGCGCCTGCGTCAACACCGCGAGCACGAGCGCCGCGGCGACGGCGGCGGCCGAGGCCGGGCCGAGGCGGTGCAGCGCCGGACGGGCGGGAGCCGCGAAATCCGGGGCGGCGGCGAAGCCGGGGAAGGCGCCGCCGCCGGTGATGCGCCCGGCCCGGAGTCCGGCCTGGGTGAGGAAGCGGCGGGTTTCCGCGACGGTTTCCGTGGCGACGGCCGCCACCTGCGTCGCGCCGCCCGCGTCGCGGCCGCCGAAGCGCAGCGAGACCGCCGCCGGCGGCAGGCCGAGCCTGGCGGCCACCCGGTCGCGCGCCGCCTTCTCGCGGCCGAGGCGCCCCAGCCCGGGAACCGGCCCGCGCCAGACCTCGCTCGCGGGCAATTCGACGGTCAGCCGCCCGCGGGAGGCCGCGATCTCGGCCGCCAGCGCGCGCAATTCGGTGAGAAGGTCCGGCGCGTCGGGATTGAGCACCCGCAACTCGCCCGGGCGGTCGCTCCGATCCAGCGTTATCGCCGCACATGCGAAGCGCAGCCGGAATCCCGGCCTGTCCTTGAATGTCCTGCTCATGCCTGCCCCGATCGTTGTCGAGTGTTGCCTCGGCCACAAGTCTAGCGCAAAACGCAGGGCAATGCCAGAGTCGTGAAGCCCGCTGGCGCAACTTTTGGTTGAGGGTCCGGATGGTTGCGGGCACATCTTGGGCAAGTGAAATCCGGAGGTCACCATGCGTCTGCTGCCTGCGACCCTGCTCCTTGCGGGGCTCTGCGCCGCGATCCCGCCCGGGGCGGCCGGGGCCGAGGAGCCCCCGCGCCGCATCACCGTCACCGGCTCGGCCGAGGTCGAGGCGGTGCCCGACATCGCGACGGTCAGCGCCGGCGTGGAGACCCAGGCGCCGGAGGCGGCGGCGGCGCTGGCGGCGAACGCCACGGCGATGAACGCGGTCTTCGCCGCGCTCGAGGCCGCCGGCATCGCCCGGGCCGACGTGCAGACCAGCCGGCTCAGCCTCGACTCGATCTGGGAGAACCGCAACGACGGCGGCGCGCCGAAGGTCGTGGGCTTTCAGGCCAGCAACATGGTGACGGTCACGGTGCGCGACATCGCGCGGCTCGGCGCCGTGGTCGACGCGGTAACGGCGGCGGGCGGCAACCGGATCTTCGGGGTCGATTTCGCGGTGGACGAGCCGCGGGAGCAGATCGACGCGGCGCGGGAGCGCGCCGTCGCCGATGCGCGGGCCAAGGCCGAGCTCTATGCCGTGGCGGCGGGGGTGACGCTCGGCGCCGTGCTCTCGATCAGCGAGAGCGGCGGCTCGGGACCCTCGCCGGCGCCGGTCTTCGCGCGGGCCGAGGCCATGGCCGACACGCCGGTCGCCGAGGGCACGGTCCCCCTCGGCGCCAGCGTGGAGGTGGTCTTCGCGATCGAGTGATCCCGCGTGTCAGGCGGTGGCCCTGGTCAGCGCCTGGTCGAGATCGCGGATCAGGTCCTCGGGGTCCTCGATGCCGATGGAGAGGCGCACCATGTTCGGCACCGCCCCGGCCTTCTCCTGCTGCTCGGGGGTGAGCTGGCGATGCGTCGTCGAGGCGGAGTGGATGATCAGCGAGCGGGTGTCGCCGAGATTGGCAACGTGGCTGAAGAGCTCCACCGAATCCACCAGCTTGACGCAGGCGTCGTAGCCGGCCCTGAGCGCGAAGGTGAAGAGCGCGCCGGCGCCGCGCGGATAGAGGCGCTGGGCCCGCTCGTGGAAGGGCGAAGAGGGCAGGCCGGCATAGGTGACCGATTCCACGCGGTCGTCCCGTTCGAGCCATTCCGCGACCTTGCGCGCGTTCGCGACGTGGCGCTCCATGCGCAGGCTGAGCGTCTCGATCCCCAGAAGCGTCTGGAAGGCGGTCTGCGGCGCCATGGTCATGCCGAGGTCGCGCAGGCCGATGGCGATGCCGAAGAAGGTGAAGGCCATGGGCCCGAAGGTCTCGTGGAACTTCAGCCCGTGATAGGCGGGCTCCGGCTCGCTGAGCGAAGGAAACTTGCCGCCGGCCGACCAGTCGAAGCGCCCGGCATCGACCACCGCGCCGCCGGTGACGGTGCCGTTGCCGCTGAGGTACTTTGTGGTCGAATGCACGACGAGATCCGCGCCCATCTCGAAGGGCCTGCAGAGCCAGGGGGTGGCGGAGGTGTTGTCGACGATCAGCGGCACGCCGAGCTTCTGGGCGACCTTGGCGACCGCGGGGATGTCGGTGACATGGCCGCCGGGATTGGCGATGCTCTCGCAGAAGATCGCCTTGGTGTTGTCGTCGGCGAGATCCTCGATGGCGGTCAGGTCGTCGATGTCGACGAACTCCGCCGACCAGCCGAAGCGCTGGATGGTGTTGGAGAACTGCTGCACGGTGCCGCCGTAGAGGCGGTTCGAGGCGATAATGTTGTCGCCGGGCCGCATCAGCGGAAAGAGCGCCATGATCTGCGCCGCATGACCGGAGGAGCAGCAGACCGCGCCGACGCCGCCCTCGAGCGTCGCGATGCGTTCCTGCAGCACCGATACCGTGGGGTTGGTCAGCCGCGAGTAGATGTAGCCGACCTCCTGGAGGTTGAAGAGCCGCGCGGCGTGCTCGGCGTCGCGGAAGACGAAGGCCGTGGTCTGGTAGATCGGCGTCTGCCGCGCGCCGGTGGCGGGATCCGGGCGGCTGCCCGCGTGAACCTGCAGCGTGTCGAAGCCGTATGGATGATCGGTCATGGTCGCACTCCCGTTGTTCCCGCGAAGGCTATGCGAGGCGGCGATGCGGCGCAACGGGGCGAAGCGGTGACGCGGGCCGCCTCGTCAGACCGGCCCGGCCCAAGCTGAAACTGATATTAGTGCATTGAAAAATATAAAGAATGGTAGTGGAACGATCTTCTTTGTCTTGCCGCGGGACGCATCCCTTGCCACTGGCCGGTACACGGTCTCGGCCCCGCCGACGAACCGGCGCAAGGCGGTGCCTCGGCATGGCCGGCTCGAAAAGCCCATCCCCGGCCTCGCCGCGGCCGCCTCACCGGCCCGCTTCGTCGCTCCGCCCGAAGAGCCCGGTCAGCGAGCGGCCGATCAGGTTGGAGACGCTCGGGCGCGGCAGGGCGGCGAAGGGCAGCGGCCGGCAGACCTCCATCGCGGCGATCCCGACCCGCGCGGTGAGCGCGCCGTTGATCACCCCCTCGCCGAAGCGCCGCGAGACCCGCGCCAGCGCGCTGCCGCCGAGCACCGAATGGATCATGTCGTCGCCCACGGAGACGAGGCCGGTGGCGATCAGATGCGTCGCCACCGAGCGCAGGAGCCGCCAGGATCCGAAGAAGCCCGAATGCGCGCCGTAGATATCGGCGATCCGGCGGATCATGCGCACGTTCATCGAGAGCGCGGCGAGCACGTCCGCCAGCGCAAGCGGGATGAGCGCGGTAGCACCGGCGACCGTGCGGCTGGCCGCCTCGATCTCGCGCCGTGCCTCGGCGTCGAGCGTGGCGAAGAGGCCGCGCTCGGTCGCGAGGATGATCGCGTCGGCGTCGAGCATCTCGGCGCGTGTCTCCGCCAGCCGCGCCGCTCCCCAGGCGACCTCGCCGCGGCCGCCATAGAAGCGCGCCAGCCCCTCGGACAGGGCCAGCGCCGCGTCCCGGTCGGCGCTCGCATGGGCGGCGGCGGCCTCGGCGCGGAAGCGGTCGATGCGCGCGAGCCGCCGGAAGGCGAGGAGCTCGCGCAGGATCTGGATGAGCACCACGAGCCCGAGCAGCGCCGTGAGCCCCAGCGCGACCATGCCGAGCGCGGGAAACCGCGCCAGGAGCGCGGTGAGGTAGTCGTAGGCGGCGATGGAGACGACCAGGGTCAGGAGGCTTCCGGCCAGCGTCCAGAACCAGCCGCCCCAGCCGCGGCTGCCGCGGGCGGCCAGCCGGGTCGCGCGCACCATGGCGGCACCTTCGGGCAGGTCGTCGTCGAGCGGCGGCGCCTCGGAGGGATGCGCCGCCTCCGGCTCGGGCAGCGGGCCGGCGGGAATGACGAAGGGCGCGTCGGGTCTCTCGGTCACAATCTGTCCCCGATCAGGAATTCGGCGGCGCGGTCGAGGCGGATATGGGGCGGCCCGTCGCCCGGCGCCAGCGTCAGCCGCGGCGGCGCGAAGCGCGTCACGCGAAAGGCCGCATCCGTCCAGTCCCCGGCACCCTTGCGCGCCGGCGCGAGCAGCGCCGCGGGATCGTCGGGCAGGCGGCCGGGAAAGAGCGCGACCTCCGAGCCGTCCTCGAGGCTGCGCCCGCGCACGATCCCGACCTCGCGGCCGTCGCGGGTCACGGTCTGCTCGACGGTGGCGCGCAGGCTGGCGATGGCCAGCGCCCGGGTCTCGGCGCCGCGGAACCGCGCCCGCGCCTTGGCGTCGGCCAGGAGCGCCTCGGTGATCGCGGTCAGCTGCGTGTGCTGGGTATGATGCAGGTAATCGGCCTTGGTCGCGGCGAAGAGGATGCGGTCGATGCGCCGGCCGAGCAGCGGCGCGAGCCAGGAATTCCGCCCCGGCCGGAAGCAGGTCAGGATGTCGGCCATGGCGCCGCGCAGATCCTCCACCGCCCGGGGCCCGTCGTGGATGGCGCCGAGCGCGTCCACCAGCACCACCTGCCGGTCGAGCCGGGCGAAATGGTTGCGGAAGAACGGCGCGACGACCACGCGCTTGTAGGCCTCGTAGCGCCGCTCGAAGGCGCGCCACAGCGAGTTGCCGGGCGTGCGCGCCGGCCGCGGCAGCGGCGAGAAGGTGAGCGCCGGCGAGCCTTCGAGATCCCCGGGCATCAGGAAGCGCCCCGGGGCCACGCTGGAGAGGCCCGCGGCGCGCGCGGCGGCGAGATAGGCGGTGAAAACCCCCCCCAGCCCCCGCGGCGCGGGCCCGTCCGGCCGGTCCGCGGGGACCGCGGCCTCCGCGCCGGCGGGCCCCGGCTTC
>NZ_DAIUBO010000208.1:0-6778 GCF_036846665.1 Amaricoccus sp.
CATAGGTGTAGTAGATGAAGCTCATCGAGGTGATCAGGCCGAACCAGCCGTAGAAGGACGGCAGCCGGATCCCGAATTCGCGCAGGAACTTGGTGATGAGCCCGTTGTTGCCGAGCATCATCAGCCAGGTCTGCGCGGCGATCACCTCGGGGATGACGAGCGTGATCAGCGGCAGGAGCGCGATCAGCGCCTTGCCGCGGAAGCTGTAGCGCGCCGTCACATAGGCCAGCGGCACGCCGATGAGCGTGCAGATCACCGTCACCGACGAGGCGAGGATCAGCGTGTTCAGCACCGCCTCGCGGTATTTGGACGTCGAGACGAGCTGCGCCCAGCCCGACGGGCCCTCGCCGGAGAAGCTGCCCCCGATGATGCTGAGCAGCGGATAGAGCACGAAGAGCGCGAGCAGCGCCAGCGCCAGCGCGGTCAGCCAGAACCAGGGCGAGCGGATCGAATCGGCACTCATGCCGCGATCACCCGGGCGAGAGCGGAATCGATGCCGAGGCTGACGCGGTCGCCGGGGGCGAAGCCGTCGTGGCCGGGCCCGTGCAGTTCGGCCACCACCTGCAGCGCCTCGCCGAGATCGAGCCGGTAGCTGGTCTTCGAGCCGAGATACTGCCGGCCCCGCACCGTCGCCGGCATGGATTGCAGCGCCTCCTGCGGCGCGGCCGAGATCTTGAGATCCTCCGGGCGCAGGATCAGGAGCCCCTCGGGCGCCGGCGCGGCCATGGCGTCGGTGGCGAGGATCGCCACGTCGCCCAGGCTGGCCTCCACGAGCGGCGCCTTCGCCGGCCGCAGCCGGACCGGCAGCCGGTTGGCCGCGCCGACGAAATCGGCGACATAGCCGGTGCGCGGCCTGGCGTAGATCTCCTGCGGGGTGCCGAGCTGCTCGACCGCGCCGCGGTTCATCACCCCGATCAGGTTCGACATCGACAGCGCCTCCTCCTGGTCGTGGGTCACGAAGACGGTGGTGATGTTGGCCTCGCGCTGCAGCTCGGTGATCGTCTCGCGGATCTGGATGCGCAGCTTGGCGTCGAGGTTCGAGAGCGGCTCGTCCATGAGCAGCACCTGCGGCTTGATCACCATCGCCCGCGCCAGCGCCACGCGCTGGCGCTGGCCGCCCGAGAGCGCGGCGGGATGGCGGCTGCCGAGATGGCCGAGGCCGACCCGCTCCAGCGCCTCGCCGACCTTGCGCGCGACCGACTCGCCCCGCTCGCCGCGGGCATGCAGCCCGTAGGCGACGTTCTGGAACACGGTCTTGTCGGGGAAGAGCGCGTAGTCCTGGAACACCATGCCGATGTCGCGCCGGTGCGGCGGCAGCTTCGTCACGTCGCGGCCGCTGAAGCGGATGCTGCCGCCGCTCGCCTTCACGAAGCCCGCGATGGTGCGCAGGAGCGTGGTCTTGCCGCAGCCCGAGGGGCCGAGCAGGGTGAAGAAGCTCCCCTCCGGGATCGCCAGCGACAAGCCGGAGATGACGTCCTCCGCTCCGTAGGTGACGGTGAGGTTGGAAATGTCGATGCTCATGCGTCCTTCCTGTCTGCTGCTTCGGCGGTGGATTGGGGGCGGGAGGGCGCGCCGAGGCCGAGCCCCTCGATCAGCTCGAGCGCCTGGCGGTGGACGCGCGCGTCGCCCGATGCGAGCAGATGCCCGCTGCTCCCGATCGTCAGCGGCGCGCCGCGCCAGTCGGTGATCACGCCGCCCGCGCCCTCGATGACGGGCCGGAAGGGCGCGAAGTCGAAGACCTTCTGCCCGGCGTCCAGCGCCAGATCCGTGCGCCCCTCGGCCAGCCGGCCGTAGTTGAGCGCGGCACCGCCATAGACCCGTGTCGCGGTCGCGCCGCGCAGCGCCTCCAGGGCCGGGCGGTCGGCGGGCGGGATGTAGTCCTGGTTGCTGTTCGTCATCATCGCCAGCGCCAGCCCGGCGCAGGGGCGCACCCGGACCGGCCGGCCGTTGCAGGTGGTCGGCCGACCCGGCGCCCCGAGCCAGCGCGCATCGACGCCGGGGATGTCGATGATCCCGAGCAGCGGCACGCCGTCGATGGCGAGCGCGATCAGCGTGCCGTAGACCGGCAGCCCGACGATGAAGGGCGCGGTGCCGTCGATCGGGTCGAGGATCCAGACGGCCTCGGCATCGGCCGCCTCGCTGCCGGCCTCCTCGCCGATGATGCCGTGGGAGGGGAAGCGGTCCGCGATCATCGCGCGCAGCTCGGCCTCGATCCTGAGGTCGATCTCGGTGACGAGGCTGCGGTCCGGCTTGACCGAGACGCCGAGCGCGTCGCCCGCCTGCGCGTTGAGCACGCGCCGTGCCGCATCCGCCATCGCCATGGCGAGGGCTATGTGTTCGTCTCCGATCGCCGCCGCACGGCCCATGCATGTCTCCGTCGCTTTGACAGCAGGCCGCCGGCCGCGCCGAGGCGCGGTTGCCGCCTTCCCCCGCGGGGGCTGCCGGTTCGGGTGAGGTCGCTCGCTCCCCTTCGAGCTTGCGACTCGTTTACCTCAAACCGTGGCGTGTGGCAATATGTGTGTTATGTGTGGTTATGTGTAAATATGCGGCGTGGCGGTTGTCGTTTGGCGCGTTTCGAGCCAAACCTGATCCCAAGGCGCTCAGGCTCGGAATCGAAGGCGATGTGGCAGGAAGAACGGCACCAGAAGATCCGCGCGCAGCTGGCGGCCTATGGGCAGGTGTCCATCGACCGCATCGTCGAGGTCTTCGGCGTCTCGCGCGAGACCGTGCGGCGGGACCTGATGGACATGGAGCTCGCCGGCGAGCTCCGCCGGGTGCGCGGCGGGGCGGTGCCGGTGGCGCGCGAGGACACGAACTTCCGCGTGCGGATGACGCAGCGGCTGCAGGAGCGGCGGGCGATCGCGGCGACCGCGCTCGGCCTGCTCAGGAACGGGCTGACGATCTTCATGGATGCGGGCGTCACCACCTCGACCATGGCCGGGGCGCTCGCGGGGCCGAACGGGCTGACCGACATCACCGTCATCACCAATTCGGTCGATGTCGCGCAGCAGCTGGCCGACCGGCCCGGCGAGCCCGCGCGCCGCTACCGCGTGGTGATGCTCGCCGGCGACTTCAAGCAGGATCCCATGGAGACGCACGGCGCCCGCACGATCAACGACATCTACCGCTACCGCGCCGATCTGGCGCTTCTCGCGCCCTGGGGGGTCGATGCGACCATGGGGGCGACGAACTACTTCCTGCACGGCGCCGAGATCGCGCGGGCGATGGTCGAGAACGCCGAGCGCACGATCGTTCTGGCCGACCATTCCAAGGTCGGCGTCCCCGCGCGCTCGGTCTTCTGCAGGATCGACGAGATGGACCACCTGATCGTCGATGCCAAGGCGCGGCTGCGTCCCGGCTTCGACGCGCTGGCCAAGGCCGTGCCGGGTCTGATCGTCGCGGAGTGATGGCGGGGCAGGGGGCGGGGAACCGAAACTGGCGACGCGACTCCTTCGGGCAGAGTTCCGGGCGCCGCCCTCGTCTCGTGGCGGAACAGGCGCGCCGCGAAGGACGATCTCCAGAGGCCGTCATCCGGGGCCGGCCGGGGCGCCACATCGACAGCGCGCAGCCGAGCGGCTAGGGATCGCGGGGAGACAGACCAGAGGGGCGCCCTTGTCCGATTTCAGCCAGCGGGATCTGCGCGACGCGCTCGGGCGCTTCGCCACCGGGGTGACGGTGGTGACGACCATGACGCCGCACGGGCCGCTGGGCATGACCGTCAACAGCTTCGCCAGCGTCTCGCTGGAGCCGCCGCTGGTGCTCTGGTCGCCGGCCCGGCGCTCGAGCCGGTTCGCCGATTTCGAGGCCGCCACGCATTTCGCCGTGCATGTGCTGAGCGCGGCCCAGCGCGAGCTCGCCATGCGCTTCGCCCGCCGGGGCGACGATTTCTCTGGCCTCAATTGGAGCCCCGGGATCGGCGGGGTGCCGCTCTTCCCCGAATGCAGCGCCCGGCTCGAATGCCGCCACACGGCGCGCTTCGACGGCGGCGACCACCTGATCGTGGTGGGCGAGGTGCTGCGCCTCGCCGATCAGGAGCTCGCTCCCCTGATCTATCACCGCGGCCGTTACAGGGGCCTCGCCGGCGCCTGACCTTGCCCGTCCCCCTGCGCCGGGGTACGAGGGCGCCGATCATCGAGCCCGGATCCCGCCATGGCCAAGCCGAAGACCCGAAAGCCGCCGCGCCCGCGCGCCGAGACCCCGCGCGGGTTCCGCGACTATTTCGGTGCCGAGGTGCGCGCCCGCGACACCATGCTGGCGCGCGTCTGCGAGGTCTATCACGCCCATGGCTTCGATCCGCTGGAGACCGCCGCGGTGGAGACGGTCGAGGCGCTGGGGAGCTTCCTGCCGGACGTCGATCGCCCCAATGCCGGGGTCTTCGCCTGGAACGATGCCGACGAGGGCTGGCTCGCGCTGCGCTACGACCTGACCGCGCCGCTGGCGCGGGTCTATGCCCAGCACCGCATGGCGCTGCCGACGCCCTACCGGCGCTATGCGGTCGGGCCGGTCTGGCGCAACGAGAAGCCGGGGCCGGGGCGGTTCCGGCAATTCTACCAATGCGACGCCGACACGGTGGGCGCGGCGAGCGTGGCGGCGGATGCCGAGATCTGCGCCATGCTCGGCGAGGCGCTGGTGGCCGCCGGCATCGGGCGGGACGATTTCGTCATCCGGATCAACAACCGCAAGGTGCTGAACGGGGTGATGGAGGCCGTGGGCGTGCTCGATCCCGCCGACCCGGAGGCCCATGCCGCCCGGCGCGGCATCGTGATGCGCGCCATCGACAAGCTCGACCGGCTGGGTGTCGAGGGCGTGCGCGCGCTGCTCGGGGCCGGGCGCCGCGACGAGAGCGGCGATTTCACGCCCGGCGCCGATCTCGGCGACGAGCAGGCCGCGGTGATCCTCGGCTTCATGGCTGCGCGGCGCGGCGACGGGGCGGCGACCTGCGCGGCGCTGCGCGATCTCGTCGGACCGTCGGAGACCGGCCGCGCCGGCGTGGCGGAGCTCGAGACCATGGCGGGCTATCTCGACGGCGCCGGCGTCAAATGCCTGATCGACCCTTCGGTGGTCCGGGGGCTCGGCTATTACACCGGCCCGGTCTACGAGGCGGAGCTGACCTTCGAGATCCGCGACGAGAAGGGCCAGCGCCGGCAATTCGGCTCGGTGGCCGGCGGCGGGCGCTACGACGACCTGGTGCGGCGCTTCACCGGCGAGGCGGTGCCGGCCACGGGCATCTCCATCGGGGTGGACCGGCTGCTCGCCGCGCTCGCCGCGGTGCGCCAGGACGCCGAGGCGGCGCCGGGCCCGGTCGTGGTCACGGTCATGGATCGCGACCGGATGGCCGACTACCAGGCCATGGCGGCCGAGCTGCGCGCCGCGGGCATCCGCGCGGAGGTCTTTCTCGGCGGCGGCGGCATGGGGCGGCAGCTCAAATACGCCGACCAGCGCAACGCGCCCGTGGCGGTGATCGAGGGTGGCGACGAACGCGCCCGTGGCGTGGTCCAGCTCAAGGATCTCGCGCTCGGCGCCCGTCTGGCCGCCGACATCGAGACGCATGAGGACTGGCGTGCCCAGCCGGCCCAGGTCGAGGTGGCCCGCGCGGATCTGGCCGAGCAGGTGCGCGCGGTCCTGGCGCGGGCCAGGGCCTGAGCCCGTGGTCGCCGACCGGGCCTTTCTGAAGGGTGGGCGGCTGGGCGCCGGCTTCGGGCGGCTCGAGGCCGAGATCGCGCGCATCCTCGCAGCCCTCGCCGCCACCGGTGCGATGCGGGTCGAGCCGGCGGCGCTCCAGCCCGCCGAGCTCCTGCTCGACCT
This sequence comes from Amaricoccus sp., assembly GCF_036846665.1. Classification (NCBI taxonomy): domain Bacteria; kingdom Pseudomonadati; phylum Pseudomonadota; class Alphaproteobacteria; order Rhodobacterales; family Paracoccaceae; genus Amaricoccus; species Amaricoccus sp. Next base: position 5,806 of record NZ_DAIUBO010000208.1, read on the forward strand.
CTACGGCGAGGACATCCGGGCGCGCGCCTTCGTGACCGAGGACGAGGGCGCGGAGCTGATGCTGCGGCCCGATTTCACCCTGCCCATCGTGCGGCTGCACATGGCGGCGGGCGCCGAGCCGGCGCGCTACGTCTATTGCGGCCCGGTCTGGCGGCGGCAGGCGGCGGGATCGGAGCGGCCGCGGGAATATCTCCAGGCCGGGGTCGAGGTCTTCGACGGCACGGCGCCCTCGGAGCGGGACGCCGAGGTGCTCGGGCTGATCCTCGATGCGCTCGGCGACGCCCCGGTCCGGCTGGTGACCGGCGACATGGGGCTGGTGCTCGCGGCGATCGACGGGCTGGAGACCACCGAGGCGCGCCGGCGGGCGCTCCGGCGGCACGTCTGGCGGCCGCACCGCTTCCATGCGCTCCTGGAGCGTTTCGGGCCGCTGCACGGCGCCGAGGCCGCGCGCCGCGCCGAGATGCTCGCTGCGGCGGGCGAGGGGCGCGTGCCCGAGCTGATCGCCCGCGCCGGCCACCGGGTCGGCAAGCGCAGCGCCGGCGAGATCGCCGAGCGCGTGGCCGGGCTCGCCGCCGAGGCGCAGACCCCGGCGCTGCCGCAGGATGCGGTGGACCGGCTCGAGGCCGTGCTCGCGGTGACCGGCAGCGCGGTCGAGGCGCTCGGCCAGCTTCGCCGGCTCGCGCGCGAGACGCCGGGCCTCGCCGCCGCCGTCGACCGCTTCGAGGCGCGGCTCGATGCCTGCGCCCGGCGCGGCATCGCCCCCGAGGGGCTCGCCTTCGAGGCCGGATTCGGGCGCACCACGCTGGAATATTACGACGGCTTCGTCTTCGGGGCGCTCGCGCCCGATCGCCCCGACCTGCCGCCGATCGCCAGCGGCGGGCGCCACGACGCGCTGACCCGGGCGCTGGGGCAGGGGCGGGGGATCCCCCCCGGGGGCGGGAACCGTGGGCCCGGGGCCCCGCTCGCCCCTGCC
>NZ_DAIUBO010000209.1:0-6768 GCF_036846665.1 Amaricoccus sp.
GCAGGCGCCGCGGCCGGCGCCGTCCCTGGCCGAGCGCCTGCGGCGCGCCTTCGCGCCCTTCGGCGGCCTGACCGCCGCCGCGGCTCTCGGCGGCTTCGCCGCGGCGGGTTTCATCGCCGGGCTCGCCGGCGGCGCCGATGCCTGGCAGCCTTCGACGGCCACCTTCGACGGCCCCGCCGAAGCGATCGTGGCCTTCTACGACCTCGCCGCGCCGGAAGGATGACAGCATGACCCCGACCCCGCCCCCCGCCCGGCCCTGGCGTCGATGGCTGCTCCTCGCCTCGCTGGGGCTGAACCTGGCCTTCGTCGGGCTGTTCGCGGGGGCGGTGCTGCGCGGGCCGCCCGAGCGGCCGGTCGGCGGCCCCGAGCTCTGGTCCTATGCCCGCGCCCTGCCCGAGCCCTATCGCGACGACCTCCGCGACGCGATGCGCGCGAGCCGGCGCGACTGGGACGAGCCGCGCGACCGGCTGCGCCGCCAGCGCGGGGCGCTGGCCGAGGCGCTGGTCGCCGAGCCCTTCGACCCCGAGGAGGTCGCCGCGGTGCTCGGCCGGGAGCTCGCGCTCTCCTCGCAACTCGCGGGGCGCGGCACGGATCTCCTGATGGCCCAGATCGTGCGCATGACGCCCGGGGAGCGCGCCGCCTATGCCGAGGCGCTCCGCCGCAATCGCCGCCACGGCCCCCCGGGCGATTGATCCCGAGTGCCCTTCCGCCGGACCGCGGCCGCGGACCCGAGGCCGTCCCCCGGAATGAAGAGACGGTCGCGCCCCGCGCGGCCCGCGCCACATTCCCCCGGAGCGAAAAGGCGAGGCGCCGGTGGCGCCTTGCCCGATCCGGTCGCCCGGAGGCGCAAGCCGCAGGGCGAGGGAGGTGCAGCTTCACCATCGGCTGAGGATCGGGACGCGTCGGCCCTGGACGGCGTGCGAAGCGCGCCGGCCCTCGGCAGGGCCGGCGCGGCCCGATCGCCACGGGTCGATCGGGCTCGGGATCCCCAGCCCCGCGCGCCCGCTCAGGCGGCGCGGGCGAAGAAGGTGACGCGGTTGCGGCCGCTTTCCTTGGCGTCGAAGAGCGCGGTATCGGCGCGCTTGATGATCGCCTCGGCGTCGACGTCGGCGGCACTGGCGATCGCGACGCCGACCGAGACGGTCACGCTGACCTCGCCCGCCCCGCCCGGCAGCACCACCGGCGAGCCTTCCACCGCGCGCCTGATGCGCTCCGCGGCATGGGCGGCGGCGGCCTGGTCGACGTCGGGCATGGCCACGAAGAATTCCTCGCCGCCGAAGCGCGCCACCAGATCCACCCCGCGGATGTTCTCCTGCAACCGGCGCGAGAACTCGCGCAGCACCGCGTCGCCGGCATCATGGCCGAAGCGGTCGTTGATCGACTTGAACTTGTCGAGGTCGATCATCATCACCGCGAAGACGCCCTCGGTCTCGCGCGCCCGCTCCATCACCCGGTTCATGTGCTGGCTGGCGTAGCGGCGGTTGTAGATGCCGGTCAGCGGGTCGATCACCGCCATCATCAGCCCGTTGCGCACGTTGGAGCGCAGCCGGTCGGAATAGCGCTTGCGGCGCAGCTGCGAGCGGATGCGCGCGACCAGCTCGCTCCCGTCGAAGGGCGATTCGATGTAGTCCGAGGCGCCGAGATCGAGGCCCTTGGCCGCGGTCTGCACGTCGCCGTTCTCCACCACGAGGATCACCGCCGCCTGCCGCGTCTCGGGCCGCGCGCGCAGCGCCGAGACGAGCCGCAGCCCGTCGCCGCCCTCCATCAGGTTCTGATGCACCACGAAGCAATCGGGCAGCTCCAGCCGCGCGAGATTCATCGCCTCGCGCTCGGAGGTGGTCACGATGGTCGCGAGGCCGAGCTGCTCGCGCAGCTGCGCATCCCATTCCGCGCCCTGCAGCAGGCAGGGCGGCGCGAGCAGGATCGGCCCGCCGGCCTCGACCTCGATCTCCTGCTCCGAGACGAAATCGGTCAGCCCCAGCTCGCGCGAGGTCAGGTCGCGCAGGCGCAGCTCGTCGAACATCATCTTCATGCGCATCAGGTTGCGCACCCGGGCGAAAAGGGCCAGGTCGTTGAAGGGCTTGGTGAGGAAATCGTCCGCGCCGGCCTCGAGCCCCCGGATGCGCTCCTCGGGCGTGTCGAGCGCCGTCACCATGATGACGGGAATATGCGCGGTCTCCTGCCCCGCCTTGAGGATCGCGCAGACCTCGAATCCGTCCATGTCCGGCATCATCACGTCGAGCATGATCATGTCGGGCTGCTCGGAACAGGCCATCTCCAGCGCCTGGGTGCCGTTCTCGGCGACGACGACGTCGTAATAGGCCGAGGACAGCTTGGCACGCAGCAGGAGACGGTTGGTTGCAACATCGTCGACAACCAGGACCCGACCTGACATTCAGTGCCTCCCTCTGGAGCGGTATTCCGACTCTGCCGAACCGGGCCGCAAGATAGGCGCAAATATGTTAACGAATGGTTTCGAAGCCGCCCCGGGAGGGTACAAAGGATGAACGCCGAACGGGCCGCCGCGCTCGCCACCGACGCGCTGATCTGGCTGGCCGGACGCCCCGAGGACATGGCGCGCTTCCTCGCCGCGACCGGCGCCGAGGCGGGCGACCTGCGCCGCCGCGCCGGCGAGGCGGAATTCCTCGGCTTCGTGCTCGATTTCCTGCTCGGCGAGGAGGACCTCGCCCGCGCCTTCGCCGCGGCGGCCGGGCTGGGCCCCGAGGCGGCGCTCGGCGCGCGCATGGCGCTTCCCGGCGGGGCGCTGCCGAACTGGACCTGAGCTCAGGCCAGCGCCGCGAGCGCGCGGCGCAGCCCCATGGGCACCGCGACCGGCCGGCCGCTCGCGCGGAGCACGCAGACATGCACGAAGCGCGCCGTGGCCGCGGCACGCTCGGCGCCGGGGGCGAAGAGCCCGATCCCGTAGGTGATCGAGCTCCGCCCCAGCCGGTCGAGCCGCAGCCCGCCCTCGACCGGCGCGGGATAGCCGAGGCTCTCGTGGAAGCTGCAGCCGGTCTCGGCCACGAGGCAGACCACCTCGCCGCCGGGCAGGTCGAGGCCGCCATGGGCGATCAGCCAGCCGTTCACCAGCGTGTCCACGTATTCGTAATAGACCGCGTTGTTGACATGCCCGTAGACGTCATTGTCGCGCCAGCGGCTTGTGAAGCGCTCGAAGTGGCGGTAGTCAGCGCGGGTCGGTCGCGTTCGGGTCATCGGCTCGGGTCCTCGGCGCGCGAACCCTAGCAGCCGGAAGGAAGCGCGCAAGTGCAGGACATCCGAGGCATCGTCTTCGACAAGGACGGCACGCTCTTCGACTTCCACCGCACCTGGGCGGCCTTCAACGCGCGGCTGATCGCCGATCTCGCCGGCGGCGACATCGAGCGCGCCGCGGCGCTGGCCGAGGCGCTGGGCTTCGACCTCGAGGAGCCGCGCTTCCTGCCCGACAGCCCGATGATCGCCGGCACCATCGAGGTGGTGATCGAGGCGGTCGCCCGCATCCTGCCCGAGCTCGACGAGGCGCTGGTGGTCCGGCAGGTCCGCGACGGCTCCCATGCGATCACGCCCGTGGAGGCGGTGCCGCTGGTGCCGCTGCTCGACGGGCTCATCCACCGCGGACTGGTGCTCGGGGTCGCGACCAACGACAGCGAAGCGCCGGCGCGCGCGCATCTCGCCTCGCTCGGGGTGCTCGACCGCTTCGCCTTCGTCGCCGGATACGACAGCGGCCACGGCGCCAAGCCCGCGCCGGGCATGCTCGACGCCTTCTGCCGCGCCACCGGCCTGGCGCCCGCGGCCTGCGCGATGATCGGCGACAGCGCCCATGACCTGGTGAGCGGCCGCGCCGCGGGCATGGTGACCGTCGGGGTGCTGACCGGCATCGCCGAGGAGGCGGAGCTGGCGCCGCTCGCCGACGTGGTCCTCGCCGACATCGGCGCCCTGCCCGGCTGGCTCGCCGACCGCGGCCGCGAAGCGCCGCGCCGCGCATGACCCGGGCCGGGGGGAAGCCGAGGCGATCCGCCCCCCGGAACGCGCCGGGCCGCCGCGCCCCTGCCCTGGCCGAGCAGCGGCGGGACCGGCGATGACCGACCGGAAGGCGCGCAGGACCGGCGGCCGGGCGGGCCATTCCCGCGAGCGCGATTCCGCGGCGATCCGGCAGATGCCCTGGCGCATCCCGCTCAACACCGACCGCCCGACCGAGCCGCTGCCGGCCGAGGGCGTCGCCGCGATCCATGCCGCCGCCATGCGCGTGCTCGAGGAGATCGGCATCGACTTCCTCAACGAGGAGGCGAAATCCATCCTCGCCGCCGCCGGCTGCCGCATCGAGCCGGGCTCCGACACGGTGCATATGGACCGCGGCTTCGTCATGGAGCAGGTCGCCCTCGCCCCGCGGCAATTCGACATCACCCCGCGCAATCCCGCGCGGAAGGTGACGCTGGGCGGCGGCCACATGGCCTTCGTCAACGTCTCCTCGCCGCCGAACTGCATGGATCTCGACCGCGGCCGGCGGGTCGGGGACATCGAGAGCTTCCGCGACCTCATCAAGCTGACGCAGTATTTCAACTGCATCCATGTCGCCGGCGGCTATCCGGTGGAGCCGGTGGACATCCACGCCAGCGTGCGCCACCTCGACTGCCTCTACGAGAAGCTGACGCTGACCGACAAGGTGGTGCATGCCTACAGCCTCGGTCCGGAACGGGTCGAGGACGCGATCGAGATGGCGCGCATCGCCAGCGGCCTCGGGCGCGAGGACTTCGAGAGCGCGCCGCGGCTCTATACCAACATCAACTCCTCGAGCCCGCTCAAGCACGACTGGCCCATGCTCGACGGCGCCATGCGCTTCGCCCGCCGCGGCCAGCCGGTGGTGGTGACCCCATTCACGCTCGCCGGCGCCATGGCGCCGGTGACCATGGCCGGCGCCGTGGTGCAATCCATCGCCGAATCGCTGGCCGCCATCGCGCTCCTGCAGGTGATCCGGCCGGGCCTGCCCTGCATGATGGGCACCTTCACCTCCAACGTCGACATGCGCAGCGGCGCGCCGGCCTTCGGCACGCCGGAATACATGCGCGCGACCCAGATGACCGGGCAGATGGCGCGCTTCTACGGCCTGCCGCTCCGGGCCTCGAACGCCTGCGCCTCGAACGCCCCCGACGGCCAGGCGATGTGGGAGAGCCTCAACAGCCTCTGGTCGGCGGTGCAGTCGGGCGTCAACCTCGTCTATCACGCCGCCGGATGGCTCGAGGGCGGGCTGATCGCCTCTTACGAGAAATTCGTGATGGATTGCGAGGTGCTCCAGCAGATTGAGCGCTATTTCGAGCCGGCCATCACCGACACCTCCCCCGAGGCGCTCGCCTTCGACGCCATCGCCGAGGTCGGCCCGCAGGGACATTTCTTCGGCTGCGAGCACACGCAAAGCCGTTACACGACAGCCTTCTACGCGCCGTTCCTCAGCGACTGGCGCAACTACGAGGCCTGGTCGGAGGCCGGGGCGAACTGGACCGAGGCGCGGGCGAACCGGATCTGGAAGGCGATCCTCGCGGAATTCGAGCCGCCGGCGATCGACCCGGGCATCCGCGAGGAACTCGCCGATTTCGTCGCACGCCGCAAGCGCGAAGGCGGCGCGCCGACCGACTATTGACAAGACCACACTGGCCCGCGAAGGATCCCGCCATCCGCGCCCGACCGGCGCGGCAGGCACAGGGATCGGGGGTCGCGCGATGAAGAGGGCTTTCGGAATGAGAAGCGCTGCCGCCGTCGGCGCGGCGGCCATGGTGTTCGGCCTCGCCGGCACCGCCTCTGCCCAGGTGGCGGACTGGACCCGGGGCTGGACCGGTCAGGCGACCCTTTACGCCTGGCTGCCCGCGATCACCGGCGCCCAGCAGGCGCCCGATGGCGAGCCGCTGGTCAATCTCGACAGTGCCGACGTGCTCGACGCGCTCGACATGGCCTTCATGGGCGCCGCCGAGGCGCGGCGGGGCAAGGTCGGCTTCCTGTTCGATGCGGTCTATGCCGACCTGAGCCAGAAGGGCACCTGGGTCCAGGGCCGCCTCGACACCAAGGTCGGGACCAAGCTCGGGGTCTATTCCGCCGCCGCCTTCTACCGCGTGCACGAGGCCGACCGCAGCTTCGTCGATGTCTATGGCGGCGTGCGCTACTTCGACACCCAGACCACCTTCGAGCTCAACACCGTCCGCGCCGACCGTTCGCGCGACGTCGACATCTCCTGGACCGACGGGATCGTCGGCCTGCGGGGCGGCATGCCCCTGAGCGAGAAATGGTCGATCTCGGGCCGCGCCGACGTGGGCGGCTTCGACGCCGGCTCGAATCTGAGCTGGCAGATCTACGGCGGCGCCAATTACGCCTTCTCCGATCGCTGGGCCGGAACCATCGGCTATCGCTACATGTCGATCGAATACGCCGCGAGCGACGAGGCCAAGCTCGACATCGACGTGCAGGGGCCGCTCTTCGGCATCACCTACGCGTTCTGAGCGCGCGCCCCGGGGAAGATTGGTGGGTGATGACGGGCTCGAACCGCCGACATCTTCGGTGTAAACGAAGCGCTCTACCAACTGAGCTAATCACCCTGCCCCGCGCTCTTTAGCCTTCACCGGCCGCCCCAGACAAGGCCCGGCATCAAGGACCGCCGGCCCGACGCCGCGATACGACGCCCGAATGAACCGATCAGCCGGAGACACCCAGAACCGGCAAAGGCGAGGCACTGCCTCGCGCCGGTTCGTCGGAGGGACGCGCGCGAGCGCGGAGGCCGAGGGGGGT
>NZ_DAIUBO010000210.1:0-6730 GCF_036846665.1 Amaricoccus sp.
GAGCACTCCCTTGGTAAGGGAGAGGTCGAGAGTTCAAATCTCTCCGGCAGCACCAGCACTTAGCGGCATCATTTCACGTTTCCCGCAACGATACGTGCAACGATTGGCTGGACCGCCATGACGGCGGCGTCCCGGAAGCGAGCGCGGATCGGCGAGATGGGACTCCGTGCATCGCGACCCGGAGCTTTCCCGCAAAGGCCGAAGGCTTCGTCCAGACCCCTCTGCGCGAACGGGCCCACGGCCTGGCCTAGAACGCACCCGATGCACGCAATGCCGACCTGCCGCGCCGGCTTGACCGGGTCGATCGATCTCGACCCCATGCGGCCCTCAGAGGCTTGGCTCCGCTCTCCGCGGTGAGGAAGGCGATGGGAAGCCATGGCTAGCCGCTCCGGCCGGGAAGCACCAGCCGCGGCGCCGCGCCCAGGACCACCGGCCCGAGACGGGCGACGCCATCCTCGAAATCGAGCGGCACCTTCAGCGATTCCGCGTCGCCCGAGAGGGTCGCGATCAGCCCCAGCCCGGTGCGCAGCGCCGCCGCGAGCGCCGGCGCGAGCCTGCCCGAGGCCTCGGCGAGCGCGATCATCTCGCGCCAGTTCCGCGCCCGCAGGTCGAGCCGGCCTCGGGCGAAGCCCTGCGCATCGACGTCGAGCGTGCCTCGGGCGCGCAGGTCGAGCGATCCCCAGGTGACGGAGGCATCGCGCACCAGCACCTGTTCGAGCACCGGATTGCCCGCCTCGACGGAGGCCCGGTTCCAGGCGCGGTCGAAGTCGAGCGTGACGTCGAGATGCACGCGCTCCACCGCCGGGGGCAGCACCTCCATGCCGCCGATCCGGGCGCTCAGCGCCTCCGGCAGCTGGATGTTCTCGGCGGTCAGCCCGATGTCATGGGCGAAATCCGGGGCGCCGTCGCCCGCCTGCCGCGTGGCGAAATTCGCATGCCCGATCGCCGCCGCCCAGCCCGAGTCGCCGCGGAGCGCCATGTCCTCGATCTCGATGCTGCTCCGGTCGAGCGTCAGCCGCGTGTCCGGCTCGAAGATCACCGAGCCGCGCATCAGGCGGCTGTCGAGATGCACCGTCTCGTAGGGGGTCGCGACGGTCTGCGGGCCGGGCCAGGCGGCGATGACGTGATGGGGCTTGTAGGCGAGCGACAGCACCTCGAACCGGTCCGCCTGCCAGGCCCAGCCGGCCTCGGGGTCGGCGATGTCGAGGCCCTCGACGATCAGGTCGATCCGGTTGGGAAAGCCGGTGACGCGCACATCCGCCGCCTCCGCCACCCAGCCCGCGTCCCGGCGTCCGGCGAGCCAGGATTCGATCGCGTTCTGCCGGGTCGTGGCGCCGAAGTACCACCAGCCGCTCCAGGCCAGTCCTGCGAGGATCACGATTGCCAACAGGATGCGCATCGCCTAACCCCCCGAGCGGTCCCTGGTGGATAGCCCAGGCGGTGCGACGGGAACAAGGGCGATGCAAGCGGGCGATCTCTGGGTATTCGGTTACGGCTCGCTGATCTGGGAGCCGGGATTCGATTTCGTCGAGCGGCGGCTGGCCACGCTCGAGGGCTATCGCCGGGCCTTCTGCATGGCCTCGATCCGCTATCGCGGCACGCCCGAGGCGCCGGGGCTGGTGCTCGCGCTCGACCGCGAGGCGGAGGGCGCGTGCCGCGGTGTCGCCTATCGCGTGTCCGGGCCGGTGGCCGCGGCGACGCTCGAGTATCTGCGCGAGCGGGAGCTGATCTCCTATGCCTATGACGAGGCGCGGCTAAAGGTGCGGCTGGACGGGGGCGGCGAGGTCGAGGCGGTGACCTTCGTGAGCAACCGCGAGCATCCGCAATATCGCGGCGGGCTCTCGCTCGACGACCAGGCCGCGGTGATCGCCCGGGCGGTCGGCCCGCGGGGGCCGAACTCGGACTATCTGCTCAACACGGTCGCGAGCCTCGAGGCGCTGGGGCTGCACGATCCCGAGCTTCACGAGCTCGCGGAAATGGTGCGCCGGCGCCGGTAGCCGCGGGGCGCGCGCCTCCCGCCGGGCTTGATGGTTGCGCCGGGCGGCCCTGAGCTCGGACGGCGCGGCTCCGGCGTTCCCTAGATCTTGCGCACCCAGACGACGATGCCGTCCGCGGCGATGATGCGGACCCGGTCGCCGGGGTCGAGCTTGACGTCGCCGCCGTCGAGCCGCGCCGGCCAGGGCACGCCGTCCACGGTCACCTGTCCCTCGTGCCAGGAGAACGCCACCACCTCGGCCTCGCGGCCGACCAGCGCATCCGCCCGGCGGTTCAGCTTGCCGGCCTTGTCGCCGAGATCGCCGTAGCGGGCCACGAGCGCGCGTCCGGCGAAGGTGAAGGCGATCGACAGCACGCCGAAGATCGCGATCTGGCCCCAGATCGAGAGCCCGCCGGTGAGCCAGAGCGTCGCCGCGGTGACGAGGGCGGCGAGCGCCGACCAGATCAGCACGGTCGAGACCGTCAGCATCTCGATCGCCGCGAAGAGGATGGCGGCGGCCACCCACCACCAGGGCGACACCGCCGCACCGATCAGATCCGGTCCCGCCGCCTCCACCGGTCAGCCCCGCTCGCCCGAGCCCGCGGCCCGGGCGATCTCGGCGATGCCGGTGATCGAGCCGATCAGGCCCGCCGCCTCCAGCGGGATCATCACCGTCTTGGAATTCGGGCTCGCCGCGACGTCGCGCAGGGCTTCGGTGTATTTCTGGGCGACGAAATAGTTCACCGCGCGGATATCGCCGCGGGCGATGGCCTCGGAGACCATGGAGGTCGCCTTGGCCTCGGCTTCCGCCGCGCGCTCGCGGGCCTCGGCGTCGAGAAAGGCGGCCTGGCGGCGGCCCTCCGCCTCGCGGATCTGCGCCTCGCGCTCGCCCTCGGCCTTGAGGATCGCCGCCTGCTTCTGGCCCTCGGCGGTGAGGATCTCGGCCCGCTTCAGCCGTTCGGCCTTCATCTGTCGCGCCATGGCCTCGTTGATGTCGGGCGGCGGCGCGAGGTCGCGGATCTCCACCCGCGTCACCTTGACCCCCCAGGGCGTCGAGGCCGCGTCGATCACCGCGAGCAGGCGGTGGTTGATCGCATCGCGGTTCGAGAGCGCCTCGTCCAGCTCCATCGAGCCCAGCACGGCGCGGATGTTGGTCTGGCTGATGTTGCGCAGCGCCTGTTCGAGGTCGCGCACCTCATAGGCCGCCTTGCTGGCCTCGACCACCTGGTAGAAGGCCACCGCATCGGCCACCACCATGGCGTTGTCCTTGGTGATGACCTCCTGTTCCTCGATGTCGAGAACCGTCTCCATCATGTTGATCCTGGAGCCGATCCTGTCCATCAGCGGGATCAGGAAGCGCAGGCCGGGATCGAGCGTGCGGGTGTAGCGGCCGAAGCGCTCCACGGTCCAGTTCTCGCCCTGCGGGACGGACTTGACCATCGTGAAGATCAGGATGATCGCGAAGGCCAGGATGGCGATTGCGGGGGCGCCGAAGGCTTCCATTGCTCGGTCCTCGTTCGGTGCCGTCGCCGGCACGCAGCTGCTCTGCCCCCTCACAATGTTTGGAGCGGATTGTGCTGCAACACAAGCCGGTTGGAAAGCGCGCCGCAGCGTCGTAATGTCGCGCGGCAGGGGCCAAAGAAAGATACAGGCACACATGAGGCTCTCTCACAAGGCCGAGCCGCATTTCTCGCAACCGGTTCGGCAGATCGTGATGATGCTGATCGTCCTGGGGCTGGCGGTCGCCGGCGGCATCCTCGTCTTCCCGGCGGTGGCGCCGATCTTCCTCGCCTCGCCCTGGCTGAACGGCTTCATCGGCATCGTCTTCCTCGCCGGCGTCGCCGCCTGCTTCTGGCAGGTCTTCACGCTGATCGCCTCGGTGAGCTGGATCGAGGGCTTCGCCGCCGACCGGCCCGGCCACGAATTCACCAAGGCGCCGCGGCTGCTCGCCTCGCTCGCGGCGCTGCTCTCGGAGCGCCGCGCCCGGCGGGCGCTGACCTCGAGCTCCACCGGCTCGATCCTGCAATCGGTCGGGACGCGCATCGACGAGCAGCGCGACCTCACCCGCTACATCATCAACCTCCTGATCTTCCTCGGCCTGCTCGGCACCTTCTACGGGCTCGCCACGGTGGTGCCGGCGGTGGTCGACACGATCCGCTCGCTCGCCCCGCAGGAGGGCCAGAGCGCCATCGAGGTCTTCGACAACCTGATGACCGGCCTCGAGGGCCAGCTCTCGGGCATGGGCACCGCCTTCGCCTCCTCGCTGCTCGGGCTCGCCGGGTCGCTGGTTGTGGGGCTTCTGGAGCTCTTCGGCAGCCATGCCCAGAACCGCTTCTACCGCGAACTCGAGGAATGGCTCTCCTCGATCACCAAGATCGGCCTGCCGGGGGTGGAGGGCGAGGAGGCGCTGACGGCGGGCAACGTGCTGGCGGTGATCGGCCAGACCGCCGAGCAGATCGACGGGCTGCGCGAGGTGATGGAGGCCAGCGCCGGCCGCGCCGCCGAGACCGACGCGCGCATCGCCGAGATGGTGCGCCTGCTCGCCGAGCCCAAGGCGCCGCCGGTGGACAATGCGCTGCTCGAGCGCATCGCCGCGGCGCAGGAGCGCGTGGTCCTGCTGCTGGAATCCCGCGGCGAGGAGGAGGGCGGCCCCGACGCCGAGACCCGCGCCCGGCTGCGCTCGATCGACACCCAGGTGCTGCGCATCCTCGAGGATCTCTCCGCCGGCCGGCAGGATCTCGTCACCGAGATCCGCCAGGACATCGCGGGCCTCGCCGAGGCGCTGCGCGGCGTTCTCGCGCGCGGGAGGCTCTGAGCCATGGCGCTCAGCCGCCGCGGCGCCGGGCGGTTCCCGGCCTCGATCTGGCCCGGATTCGTCGATGCGATGACGGCGCTGATCCTGGTGCTCTTCTTCGTGCTCTCGATCTTCATGATCGTGCAGTTCGTGCTGCGCGACACGATCTCGGGGCAGGGCAGGGAGCTCGACGAGCTGTCGCTCCAGGTCGCCAATCTCGCCGATGCGCTGGGGCTGGAGCGCAGCCGCGCCGACCGCGCGGCCGAGCTGGTCTCGACCCTGACCGCCGAGCGCGACGCCGCCGCCGCCGCGAGCGCCGATTTCGAGGCGCAGGTGGCGAGCCTACTCGCGCGCAACACCGACCTCTCCGGCCGGCTGGAGAGCGCCGAGGCCGCGAGCGCGGCGCAGCTGAGCGCCAACGAGGCGCTCGAACGGGCGCTCGCCCAGGCCCGCGAGGAGGTCGATGCCAATGCGGAGGCCGCCCGCCTCGCCGCGGCGCGACGGGAGGCGCTCGAGGCGCTGGTGGCATCGCTCCGGACCGATGTCGCGGAGCTGCAGGGCAATCTCGGCGAGAGCGAATCGAGCCTCACCGAGGCCGAGGCGGCGCGGGTCGCCGAGGCCGCCGCCGCCGAGGAACTGCGCAGGCGGCTCGCGGATTCGGATGCGGAGCTGACCGCCATGACCCTCAGCCTCGAGGCCGAGCGCAGGAAGGCCGAGGAGACCCTGACGCTGCTCGCCGCCGCCGAGGCGGCGCGCGACGCGCTGCAGGGCGACCAGAGCACGGCGCTCTCGGAGGCCGAGAAGCACGCGGCCGAGCTCACGCAGGCGCGCGCGCTGCTGGCGCAGGAGCAGGAGGTCTCCGCCGAGAGCCAGCGGCAGGTGGCGCTGCTCAACCGGCAGACCGCGGAGCTGCGCAGCCAGCTCGACGAGCTCCAGGGCCTGCTCGATCTCGCCGAGGCCGGCGATGTCGCCGCCAGGGTCCAGATCGAGAAGCTCGGCGCCAATCTCAACGCGGCACTGGCGCGCGTCGCCGCGGAGGAGCGCGCCCGCGCCGAGGCCGAGGCCGCCAGGGCCGAGCTCGAGGCGCGCGAGCGGGCGCGGCTCGAGGCGGAGACCAAGGATCTCGCCAGCTACCGCTCCGAGTTCTTCGGACGGATGCGCGCGATCCTCGGCGCGCGCGAGGGCGTGCAGGTCGTCGGCGACCGCTTCGTCTTCGACAGCGAGGTGCTCTTCCCGCCGGGATCGGCGACGCTGAACGCCGCCGGCCGGGAGCAGGTCGCGCGCGTCGCCCAGGTGATCCGCGACATCGCCGACGACGTGCCGCCGGAGATCGACTGGATCCTGCGCGTCGACGGCCATACCGACCGGGTGCCCGTGACCCCCGGCGGCCCGTTCCGCGACAATTGGGAGCTCAGCCAGGCCCGCGCGCTCTCGGTCGTGCAATACATGATCGACACCCAGGGCATCCCCGCGAGCCGCCTCGCCGCCACCGGTTTCGGCGAGTTCCAGCCCCTCGATCCCAGCGACAGCCCCGAGGCGCTGGCCCGCAACCGCCGCATCGAGCTGAAGTTCACCGAGCGGTAGGTGCCGGGCCGCCGCGCGTTCGCGCCGGGCCCGCCGAGCGCCGGCACGTCATGTTTATGTTAAAAATCAATATAATGACCATGGTCCCAACTTGGGACCCTGTCCGTCTCATACCGGCGGCCCTTCCGATTGACCGATCCTGGGTCTGGCTCTCGGGACAGGGAAAAGGCCGCGCTCCGCGCGGCCCGCCTGACATGCCCCCGGAGCGAAAAGGCGAGGCGCCGGTGGCGCGTCGCCCGGTCCGGCCGCCCGGAGGCGCGCGCCGCTGGGCGAGGGGGGTGCAGTTTCACCACCGGTTGAGGATCGGGGCGCGCCGGCCCCGGGCAGGGCCGGCGCGGCCCGATCGCCACGGGTCGATCGGGCTGGGGACACCCTGG
>NZ_DAIUBO010000211.1:0-6724 GCF_036846665.1 Amaricoccus sp.
CCACGTCGAGTCGATGACGCACGAGCCAGAGGTCGCGACGCGCGGCGCCAACGTCGAGGAGAAGCGGCGCATCGCCGAGGCCGCGCTTGCGCACCTTCCCCAGGCGGGGGCGATCTTCATCGACGCGGGATCGACGACGGAGGAGCTCGTCCGGCTGTTCCCGAACAGGCGGCTGACGGTGTTCACCAACACGTTGACGGTCGCGAGCGCGCTCGCCGCGCTCTCCGAGGTGCGGGTGCACGCCCTCGGCGGGCGAGTCCGGGCGGAGACCCTCGCCGAGGTCGGCTCCCAGGCGCTCGCGACGATCAGCACGCTCAGCTTCGACCTCGCCTACGTCGGCACGAACGCCATCTCGGTCGAGCGCGGCCTCTCGACGCCCGACGTCGAGGAGGCCTCGGTGAAGGCCGCCATGATCCGCAACGCCGAGCGGTCCTGCCTGCTCGCCGACCACACGAAGTTCGCCAGGACCTCCCTCGTCAGGTACGCGGGCGTGGAGGAGCTCGACCTCATCGTGACCGGCCGCGAACTCGACGCCCAGCATCGCTCCGCGCTGAAGGGGCTCGACGTGGAGGGGAGCTACGCATGATCGTGACCGTGACGCCCGCCCCCGCGATCGACTGGACGGTCAAGGTGGACGCCTTCGACTGGGACGCCGTCAACCGTGTGGTCCAGAGCACGAGGGAGCCCTCCGGCAAGGGGCTCAACGTCTCCTGGGCGCTCCACCGGGCGGGCATCCCGACCACCGCCGTCTTCCCCGCGGGCGGCGAGACGGGGGCATACCTGCGCGACTGCCTCGCGCGGGAGGGCCTGCCGCACATCGTGATCGACACGGGCCGCGAGGTGCGCACCAACATCACCCTCGTGGCGCCTCCGGACCACTCGACCAAGCTCAACGAGGCGGGCGCCCCCCTCGACGCCGCTCAGGTCGCCGACCTGCACGACGCCATCCTCACCACCTGCAGGGGGGCGCGCATGACGCTGCTCTGCGGGAGCCTGCCGAAGGGCGTGGAGCCCGAGTTCCTGGCCCGCGTCGTGCGGGACCTGGCGGCGATCGGCACGCCGACGACGGTGGACACCTCCGGCGCGGCACTCGCCGCCGTCCTGCCCGCCAGGCCCGTCCTCGTCAAGCCGAACGTGCACGAGCTGGCCGACCTCGTCGGCGCCCCGATCGAGACGTTCGGCGACGTCGAGTCCGCGGCCCGCGAGACCATCCGGCGCGGCGCCGCGGCCGTGCTCGCGTCGTTGGGGGCGGACGGGGCGATGCTGGTGACGGGCGACCAGGCCCTCTACGGGCGGGCGAGGGAGATCCCCTTCGTGAACTCGGTCGGCGCCGGCGACGCGCTGCTGTCGGGCTACGTCGCGGACCGCATCGGCGGCGTGCCGACGCTCCTGATCGGCTCGATCGCGCAGGGCCTGTCGCTCTTGTTCTACCTGCCCTTCGACGGGCTCGCCTCGCTCTATGTGGTCTCGCTGATCTTCGGCCTGAGCCGGGGGGGCATCGTGCCGAGCTATGCGATCATCGTGCGCGAATACCTGCCCGCGCGCGAGGCGGGCCAGCGCATCGGCTTCGTGATCATGGCGACGATCCTCGGGATGGCGCTCGGCGGCTGGATGTCGGGATGGATCTTCGACGCGACCGGATCCTACCGGATGGCCTTCCTCAACGGCATCGCCTTCAACCTGCTCAACGTCGCGATCATGGTCCTGGTGCTCTGGCGGACGAGGGGCCCGAGGCCCGGTGCCGCCGCCCTGGAACCGGCGTGATTTCCGCGGGAAGGAGCTTGTGGCGGCGCCGCAATCTCTTCGCGGATTTGGCAGGTGACAAATCCGCGCGCTGCGGCCGAAGAACAGGCGCGAGGCAGTGCCTCTCCGGTGCCGGTTCGGGGGAGGCGTCCCACAGCGGGACGCTCTCTATGCATTTGTTATTGTTGCGTTTCTCAGGTAGTAGGTTGACCTGATGGTGACCGGACAGGCTAGACCGGCGCCGGGCGTGGTCTTGCGCTGCGCCGGCGCTGCGGCACCCGGCCCTTCAGCACGCCCGATTCCAGGATGATCTCCGAGACCTGATGCTCGCGGCGATAGGCCATGACATGGATGCCGGAGACGCCCTTGATCTCGCGGATCTGCTGGATCAGCTCGACGCAGATCCGCTTTCCCTCCGCCGCCGGTTTCGCGGCCTTCTCCATGCGCTCGATCACCGTATCGGGAATATGGATGCCCGGCACGTTCGAGCGCATCCAGCGCGCGGCCTTGGCCGAGGCGAGCGGGCCGACGCCGGCAAGCAGGTAGACGCGGCTGTCGACCCCGAGATCGCGCAGCCGCGCCATGAAGCGCTCGAAGACCGGCAGGTCGAAGATGTAGTTGGTCTGGATGAAATCCGCCCCCGCATCGACCTTCTTGGCCAGCCGCTCGGGGCGCCATTCGTGCGGCGGGACGCAGGGATTCTCCGCCGCCCCGAGGAACATCCGCGGCGGGTGAGTGATCTTGCGGCCCGAGAGGAACAGGCCCTCGTCGCGCATGGTGCGGATCGTGCGCAGGAGCGAGAGCGAATCGAAGTCGAAGACCGGCTTCGCGCCCGGCTGGTCGCCCACCCCGACGCCGTCGCCGGTGAGGCAGAGTACGTTCCTGACCCCCATGGCGGCGGCGCCGAGCACGTCGCCCTGGATCGCGATCCGGTTCCGGTCGCGGCAGGAGATCTGGTAGACCGTGCCGTAGCCGGCGCGGGTCAGAAGCGACGAGATGCCGATCGAGGACATGTGGCAGTTCGCGCCCGAGGCGTCGGTGGCGTTGATCGCATCGGCGACCTCGCCGAGCGGGCGGGCGGCCTCGAGCACATCGGCCGGATCGGCGCTGTCGGGCGGGTTGAGCTCCGCCGTCACCGCGAACTTGCCCGCGCGCAGCACGCGCTCCAGCCGGCTGCCCGAGACATGGCCCGGCGGCGGCTCCTCGTAGTGCGGGAAGCTGTCGCCGAGATCCTGATCCGCCGGGCTCATCGCCGCACCTCCTGGCTGACCGCCCGCGGCGGCTCCTCGGCCAGCGGCGCGGTCGCGGGCTCGATCTCGCGCGCTGCCGGGAAGGCCCGGGCGAGCGCGGTGCGCTCCGCCTCGCGCGCCTCGCGCAGTGCGGCCGCCTTCTCGCGGCTGACGCGCAGCCAGGACGAGGATCCCTTCAGCCCGTGATCCACCGGCGGCAGCACCTCGCGGATACGCGCGCCGTCCTCCATGCGCGTCGCCCCCTCCCAGGCCAGCACCCAGACGCAGCGCATGGCGGGCTTGACCTCGCAGAAGCCGCCCGGCCGCACGCCGCCGCAGGGGCCGTTTCGCAATTGCTTGGGGCAGTTCATCGGGCAGGACATGCTGGTGGAGGAGAGCACGCATTGCCCGCACATCCGGCAGTCGAAGAGCAGGCTCTTGACCCC
Organism: Amaricoccus sp.; assembly: GCF_036846665.1. Lineage (NCBI taxonomy): Bacteria > Pseudomonadati > Pseudomonadota > Alphaproteobacteria > Rhodobacterales > Paracoccaceae > Amaricoccus > Amaricoccus sp. Next base: position 3,419 of record NZ_DAIUBO010000211.1, read on the forward strand.
CCGCTCGATCAGGGCGACCGGCGCCTCCACCCGGTCGTGGCCGATGCGCGCGAAGAGCGGGTCGAGGCCGATCATCAGCCGCTCGAGACGACGGTAGAGCCATTCGAATCCGCGGGAATGGCGCACGGCGAAAAGGCGAAGCCGGTACATGCCATCCTCCGTCGGCATTGCGATTCCGCCCCGATTAGAGCGCTTTCCGCGCCCCGGCGCATCACAAAACGACGGATCGGCGCTGGAAGCGGCCGGGATCTCCCGCTCAGTTCCGGAGCCGGTAGCCGGTGCGGAAGATCCACCAGACCACGCCGAGGCAGGCGAGGGTGAAGGCGAGGATCGCCAGCAGGCTGACGCCGATCCCGACGTCGCCCTCGCCGAAGAAGGACCAGCGGAAGCCCGAGACCAGATAGACCACCGGGTTCAGCAGGGTGATCTTCTGCCAGAGCGGTGGCAGCATCTCGATCGAGTAGAAGCTGCCGCCGAGAAAGACCAGCGGCGAGATGATCAGCATCGGCACCAGCTGCAGCCCGTCGAAGCCCCTCGCGAGGATGCCGAGGATGAAGCCGAGCAGGCTGAAGCTGAGGCAGGTGAGCGCGAGGATGCCGACCATCCAGACCGGATGCGCCACCGGCAGCGTGACGAAGAAATTCGCCGTGAGATAGATCACGAGGCCGATGACGAAGGACTTGGTCGCCGCCGCCCCGACATAGCCGGTCACGATCTCGAAATAGGAGACCGGTGCCGAGAGGAGCTCGTAGATCGTGCCGATGAACTTGGGGAAGTAGATCCCGAAGGAGGCGTTGGTGACGCTCTGCATCAGCACCGTCAGCATGATCAGCCCCGGCACGATGAAGGCCCCGTATTCCACGCCCTCGACCTCCTGGATGCGCGAGCCGATCGCCGTGCCGAAGACCACGAAATAGAGCGAGGTGGAGATCACCGGCGCCACGAGGCTCTGCAGGAGCGTGCGGCGGGTGCGCAGCATCTCGAAGCGGTAGATCGCGCGGATGGCCCGGGCGTTCATGCCGGCTTCCTCACCAGATCGACGAAGATGTCCTCGAGCGAGCTCTCCCGTGTCCGCAGGTCGCGCAAGGCAAGCCCCGCGTCGGAGAGGTCGCGCAGGAGCGAGACGATCCCGGTGCGCTCCGCGGCACGGTCGTAGGCGTAGCGCAGGCTGCGGCCGTCCTCCGAGAGCGCGAGGCCGTAGGAGGACAGCGCCTCGGGCACCGCCGCGAGCGGCGCCTTCAGCTCCACGGTCAGCTCCTTGCGGCCCATCTGGTGGATCAGACGGTCGCGATCCTCCACGAGCACGATGCGGCCCTCGTTGATCACCGCCACGCGGTCGGCGATCGCCTCGGCCTCCTCGATGTAATGGGTGGTGAGGATGATGGTGGTGCCGGCGGCCTTGAGCTGCCGCACGATCTGCCACATGCCCTTGCGCAGTTCCACGTCCACCCCGGCGGTCGGCTCGTCGAGGAAGAGCACCTTCGGGTCGTGCGCCAGCGCCTTGGCGATCAGCACCCTTCGCTTCATGCCGCCCGAGAGCTCGCGGGTCGCCGCGTCGCGCTTGTCCCAGAGCGAGAGGTCGCGCAGCACGCGCTCCACATGGGCATCGTCGCGGGGCAGGCCGAAGAGGCCGCGGGTGAAGGTCACGGTGTTCCAGACCGTCTCGAAGGGCTCGACGTTCACCTCCTGCGGCACCAGCCCGATCATCGACCGCGCCTCGCGGTAGGCGGTGACGATGTCGTGGCCGCCGACGGTGATCGCGCCCTCGCCGAGGCGGGCGATGCCGCAGATCAGCGAGATCAGCGTCGTCTTGCCCGCGCCGTTCGGCCCCAGCAGCGCGAGGATCTCCCCCCGCTCGATGTCGAGCGAGACGCCCTTGAGCGCCTCGAACCCGGATTCGTAGACCTTGCGGACGTCCCTGACCGATACGATCGCCGCCATCTGCTCTCCCTCGCCCCGTCTTCCCGGCGCCTCCGGCCACCGCACATGTCGCACGCGGGCGCGGGGTTCAAGGGGAAGCGGGAAATTCGCCGCCGCGGGCCGGACGGCACCCTTGTGGACATTTTCCGCCGCTCGGCGCAACTGGGTGCTGCAAGATCGAGGTCAGCGCGCGGAGGGCGGCGGTGAACGGAGGGCGCAACCGGGCCGGCCATGCCGGGACCTGCGGCATCTGCGGGCGCAGCCTGCCCGCCCGGGTGCTGACGGCGGTGGACCTGGTCCGGCCGCAGCTGGCGCAGCGCCTCGACGAGAGCCATCCCGACTGGCGGCGGAGCGGCTTCGTCTGCCGCGACGACCTCGCCACGGCCCGGCGCGCCCATGTCGAGCGGATGCTGCGGGAGGAGCGCGGCGAGCTGACCCGCCTCGACCGCGCGGTGATCGACAGCATCGACCATCGCGGCACGCTGACCAGCGATACCGAGGCGGAATTCGCCGGGCGGACGGGCTTTGGCGACCGCATGGCCGATCGCGTCGCCGCCTTCGGCGGCAGCTGGGCCTTCATCCTGTCGTTCCTCGCGGTGCTGGTCGCCTGGATCGCCTTCAATTCCGCCCTGCTCTTCGCCGCGGACAGGTTCGATCCCTTTCCCTTCATCCTGCTCAATCTCGTGCTCTCCTGCATCGCCGCGGTGCAGGCCCCGCTGATCATGATGAGCCAGCGCCGCCAGGAGGCCAAGGACCGGCTGCGCGCGGAGAACGACTATCGCGTCAACCTGAAGGCCGAGGTCGAGATCCGGCATCTGCATGAGAAGCTGGACCACCTGCTGGTCCGGCAATGGGAGCGGCTGACCGAGATCCAGCAGATCCAGCTGGAGCTGATGGAGGATCTCGACCGCGACCGCAAAGGCTGAGGCACCGGGTTCGGCCGGGTGTGCGATGCGCCCCGCGACGGGATCGGCCGGGGCGGCCGGCCCTTGGCCAGGGCCGCGGTCAGACGGCGAGGCCGGCCGGCGCCTCCAGCCCGTTGGCCCGGCAGGCGGCGGTCAGGGTATTGGCGAGCAGGCAGGCGATGGTCATCGGCCCGACCCCGCCGGGCACCGGCGTGATCGCGCCCGCGACCTCGGCGGCGCTGGCGAAATCCACGTCGCCGACCAGCCGCGCCTTGCCGTCCGGCCCCTGCACCCGGTTGATGCCGACGTCGATGACGGTCGCCCCGGGGCGGATCCAGTCGCCCTTGACCATCTCCGGCCGGCCCACGGCCGCGACGAGGATGTCGGCCCGCGCGCAGGTCGCCGCCAGATCGCGGGTCCGGGAATGGGCGACGGTCACCGTGCAGCTCTCGCCGAGCAGGAGCTGCGCCATCGGCTTGCC
>NZ_DAIUBO010000212.1:0-6673 GCF_036846665.1 Amaricoccus sp.
TGATCAGGGGCGAGACGACCGGCACCCTGCGCGCCCGCGAGAGACCGGCGGGCAGCGCGATCGAGAATCCGATCGCCAGAGCGAGGAAGGTCAGCTGCAGCGTCATCCAGACCCCGGCGGCGAAGAGCTGCCAGTTCAGGACCACCAGATCAGCGCGCATCGGCGAACCCCGCCGAGGCGCGCCGTTCGAGGAGCCCGAGCAGGACCTGCGAGACCCAGGTGACCAGCAGATAGGCGAGGAGCACCGCGGAGAAGAAGACGAAGGGTTCGCGCGTGGACTTGCCGGCGTCGCTGGCGAGCCCGACCAGGTCCTGGAGCCCGATCACCGAAACGATCGCGGTCGCCTTGACCAGCACCTGCCAGACATTGCCGTATCCGGGCAGGGCGAAGCGGATCAGTTGCGGGATCACCACCTTGCGTTGCAGCGGCAGCCCGCGCAGGCCGAGGGCCATCGCGGCTTCGGTCTGGCCGCGCGGGATCGTGAGATAGGCGCCGCGAAAGGTCTCGGTGAGATAGGCGCCGTAGATAATCCCGATGGTGAAGACCCCGGCGACGAAGGGCGTGACGGCGACCTGACCGAGGCCGAGCGCGCCGGTGATGTCGTTGACCAGCCTCTGGCCGCCGAAATAGACGAGAAAGAGCCAGACCAGATCGGGGGCACCGCGCACCAGGGTGGTATAGGCGAGGGCGAGGGCGCGGAGGATCGGGCCGCCGCCGAGCTTGCCGGCGGCCCCGAGGCCGCCGAGCAGGGTGGCGAGCGCGAGCGACAGCAGGGCCAGCGAGAGGGTGACGACGGCACCGCCCGCGAGGAGCGGCGCGTATCGGATCAGGCTCTCCATCGCGCCCCGGTGCCGGTCCGCCGCTCGGGCCTAGTCTTCGCTGCCGTAGATGTCGAAGTCGAAATACTGCGACTCGATCTCCTGATAGGTGCCGTTGGCGCGGATGGCGTCGATCGCCGCGGAGAGCCTGTCGCGCAGGCCGGTATCCTCCTTGCGGATGCCGATGCCGTTCCCGGCGCCGTGGATCTCGGGCTCGTAGAAATCGCCGTCGAGCGCGACGAAGCCGGCTCCTGGCTCGGTCTGGAGGAAGCCCAGGCTGAGTGCGACGCTGTCGGCCATCATCGCGTCGATGCGACCCGCGACCAGGTCGAGGTTCGCTTCGTCCTGGCTGGCGTAGAGCCGGATCTCGGAGGCGCCGTAGTACTTGTCGAGATAGGCGTTGTGGGTGGTGCCGCGCTGCACGCCGATCACCTTGCCGGCCATGCCTTCGGGCGTCGCGACCAGGCCGGAATCCGCGGCCGCGATCATCATCGGCGGCGTCTGGTAGTATTTCTTGGTGAAGTCGATGACCGCCATGCGCTCGGCCGTGATCGCCATCGAGGCGACGATGGCGTCGCATTTCCTCTCCAGGAGCGCGGGAATGATCCCGTCCCAGTCGACCTTGACCAGGGCGCATTCCTCGTCGATCTCGGCGCAGAGGGCATTGGCGATATCGACGTCGAAGCCGACGATGCTGCCGTCCACGGCGGTCTCGGAGAACGGCGGATAGGCGCCCTCGACGCAGATGTTCAGCGCCAGCGCGGGCCCGGATATCGCCAGCGCCACGGCGGCGATGGCGGCTTGCAATGTCCGTGTCATGATGCTCCCCCGGCTGTGTGCTCGCGCTACCGAGCCTCATCCAGGCCGCCCGGCAGGTCAAGGGCGGCCGGTGGCCGTTCCGGGCGGAGAATCCGCTGTCCCCATGGGGACAGACTTTAATGCTTTGATTTATAACACAAAAAGTGTTAACGATCGAATCCGCCGCGGTTCCGGCCCTGCGGCCGGCACCCGTTCACAGGACGACGAACCAGGCGAAGAGCGTGCCGATCACCGGCAGGGCGAGCGGCGCGACGCGGGCCACCAGCAGCTCGTCATCGGCCTCGAGGCAGTTCATGTCGAGCCCGAGCAGCCGCTGGCGCCGGCGGACGAGCCCCTCGAAGACGCGCGCGATCAGCGGCCCGGTGGTGGTCAGCACCGCGAGCACCGCGAGATGCACCGACGTCATGTCCGCCGCGAGGCAATAGAACATCAGCAGCGCCAATAGGAGAATCAGGCCGATCAGGCCCGCGACGAGCATGAGCTGCAATTCGCGTCGGATATGCATGCCGTCCTCCCTGCGCCGGCGGCCGTCCCGCGGGGCGATTCGCGGCCAGGAGGGCAAGCGTTACAGGCGCGGCCACGGATGCCGGCCCGCGCGGGCGAGGGCGGTCAGACGGCGCGCAGCGCCGCCGGCAGGTCGCCGTAGCCGGTGAAGCGGCGCTCGTAGGCGAGGCCGAGGCGGTCGGCGGCGTCCTCGGCCAGCCGGTCGAGCGCGGGATCCTCGGTCTGGGCGAGATAGACCAGCCGCTCGTAATTGCCGAAGACCATGTCGCGCAGCTCGGGATGCCGGTCGAGGCCCATGGGCTTCCAGACGAAGGCGTCGAACTGGCGCACGAGGAAATCGGTGAGGTAGAAGGCGGTCATTTCCGCGTCGCCGCGCGCGGCGAAGGTCTCGTTGCCGTCGAAGAAGCTGTAGCAATGGGGGCCGGCGATCATCTCCACGCCGAGGGCGTCGCAGCGCGCCTGAAGCATTCCGCCGGTGCCGCAATCGGCATAGGCCACGAAGATCGCCCGGTAGCGCGGCCGTGCCTCGACCACGGCGGCCTCGACCGCATCGGGGATCCGGTCCGGCCAGAGGTGCAGCTTGGCCGGAAGGCATTGCAGGTCCATGTGGTGCCAGCCGTTCAGGCGCTTGAGCGCGAGGATCTCGCGGGCGAGCGCGCCGCAGGCCAGGATCAGCACCCGGCCCTGCGGCCGTTCCGGCGCGTCGATGCCCGTTTCGGTCAGGCTGCGGTCGTCGAGGTCCATGGATCCCATCTAGGCGCTCCCGCCCCGCTCGGCCAGATGCCCCGACGGGTTTCCGGTCGCGGGGCGGGCGCGCCGGGGCGCGCGCCCACTCACACCGAGGCGCGGCGCATCTGGTTGTGCTTGCGGGCGATGAAGTCCTTGGCGGTCTCGACCGCCACCGCCGCGTCGCGGCAATAGGCGTCGGCACCGATCGCCCGGCCGAACTCCTCGTTGAGCGGCGCGCCGCCCACCAGGATGATGTAATCGTCGCGGGCGCCCTTTTCCTTCAGCGTGTCGATGACGACCTTCATGTAGGGCATGGTGGTGGTCAGAAGTGCGGACATGCCGAGGATGTCGGCCTCCTCGCGTTCCAGCGCCTCGAGGTATTTCTCGACCGGATTGTTGATGCCGAGATCCACCACCTCGAAGCCCGCGCCCTCCATCATCATCGAGACGAGGTTCTTGCCGATGTCGTGGATGTCGCCCTTCACCGTGCCGATGACCATCTTGCCCAGGCGCGGCGCGCCGGTCTCGATCAGCAGCGGCTTCAGGATGCCCATGCCGGCCTTCATGGCGTTGGCGGCGAGCAGCACCTCGGGCACGAAGAGGATGCCGTCGCGGAAATCGATGCCGACGATGCGCATGCCCTCGACCAGCGCCTTGGTCAGGATGTCGTAGGGCGTCCAGCCGCGTTCGAGCAGGATGTTGACCGCCTCGACGATCTCGTCCTTCAGCCCGTCGTAGAGGTCGTCATGGATCTGCGGGACCAGTTCGTCATCCGGCAGCTCGCTCAGAATCAGCTCTTCGTCCCCAGACATTGCACGCTCCTTCTCGCTCACTGGCGCCCAGCCATAGAAGCGCGATTCCGGTCCCTACGTCAAATTCGAATAGTGGTTGCGAACGAAAGCGACCCGCTGCCGACATCCACCGACGCGGCCGTTCGAGGGGCGCGTCGGCCTTGCGGATGTTCCCTCTATGTTCTAGGATCGGGACCATGTCCCAGCCGCCTCCCATTCCGCCGGGCGGCCCGCGCAGGAGGGCGCGGGGTGCTGCGAGCAACGCCGCCGGCCGGTTCGAGCCCTATGCGCGCGAAGCGGTGGACGACGGCTGGGGGGCGGAGGCGGATCCGCCGCCGCTGCGCACCGAGATCGCCTTCGAGGCGCCGCGCAGCGTCATCACCCGGAACCGCTCGCCGGACGTGGGATTCGACCGCTCGATCAATCCCTATCGCGGCTGCGAGCACGGCTGCGTCTATTGCTTCGCCCGGCCGACCCACGCCTTCCTCGGCCTCTCGCCGGGGCTCGATTTCGAGACGCGGATCACCGCGAAGCCCAGCGCGCCGGAGCTTCTGGCGGCGGAGCTGGCGCGGCCGTCCTACCGCCCGGCGCCGATCGCGATCGGCACCAATACCGACCCCTACCAGCCGGCCGAGCGCGACCTCGGCATCATGCGGCGCATCCTCGAGGTGCTGCGGGATTTCGGCCATCCGGTGACGGTGGTCACCAAGGGCGCGCTGATCGAGCGGGATGTCGACATCCTCGGCGCCATGGCGGCGGCGGGGCTGGCACGGGTCGGGGTCTCGCTCACCACCCTCGACCGGGATCTCGCGCGCAGCCTCGAGCCGCGGGCGGCGGCCCCGGAGCGGCGGCTGGCGGTGATCCGGCGCCTCGCGGCGGCCGGGGTGCCGGTCCGGGCGATGATCGCGCCGGTGATCCCGGGGCTGACCGATCACGAGATCGAGGCCCTGCTCGCCGCGGCCCGGGAGGCGGGCGCCGCTGCGGCGAGCTACATCCTCCTGCGCCTGCCGCTCGAGGTCGGGCCGCTCTTTCGCGAATGGCTGGAGGCGGCGCGACCCCTTCGTGCGGCTGCAGTCATGGCGCGGGTGCGCGAGACCCGGGGCGGGCGCGACTACGATCCCGCCTGGCACCGGCGCATGTCGGGGACCGGCCTCCATGCCGGGCTGATCGCCCGGCGGTTCGAGGTCGCTTCGCGCCGGCTGGGGCTCGACCGCGAGCTGCCGGCGCTGCGCTGCGACCGCTTCGCCGTGCCCGGGGGCGCGGCGCGGCAGCTGGAGCTCTTCTGAGGCCTGCGCTCAGCCGCGCCGCCGGCGGCGTTCGCGGCCGCCGCCGCTGCCCTCGGGCTCCATGCCGTCGCTGCCGGAGGAGAATTCGCCGAGCCGCGCGCTGATGGTGGCGAGATCGGGCGCCGGGCCCGGCTCCGTGGTCTCGAGCGCGCGGCGCATGGCGGCGAGATGGGCGGGCGTGGTGCCGCAGCAGCCGCCGATGATCTTCGCGCCGCAGTCGCGGGCGAGCAGCGCGTAATCGGCCATGAGCTCGGGCGTGCCGTCGTAGTGGATGTGGCCGTCGACGAACTTGGGGATGCCGGCATTGCCCTTGGCGACGATCGGCAGGGCGGGCCGTGCCGCGGCCATGCCGAGCACGGTGCGCAGGAGGTCCGAGGCGCCGACGCCGCAATTCGCGCCGAAGGCCAGCGGCTGATGCGCGAGCCCGGCGACGAGGCGGACCATGTCGCCCGAGGTGACGCCCATCATCGTGCGCCCGGCGGTGTCGAAGCTCATGGTCCCGACCCAGGGCGCGCCGGTGCGCGCGATGCCGCGCGCCGCCGCCTCGAATTCGTCGGGGGCCGAGATCGTCTCGACCCAGAGCACGTCCGCGCCGCCCTCGAGCAGGCCGCGCGCCTGTTCCTCGAACATCTCCGCCGCCGCCTCCACGGTCAGCGGGCCGAGCGGCGCCATGATCTCGCCGGTCGGCCCCATGGAGCCCGCGACCACCACCGGCCGCCCGGCGGCATCGGCGGCCTCGCGGCCGATGGCGGCGGCGATCCGGTTCAGCTCCCGCACCTGCCCGTCGGCATCGTGCAGCCTGAGCCGGCTGGCGTTGCCGCCGAAGCTGTTGGTCAGGAACAGGTCGCTGCCGGCCCCGATCGAGCCGTCATAGAGCGCGCGCACCTTCTCCGGCGCGGCGAGGTTCCACAATTCCGGCGCCTCGCCGGATTCGAGCCCCATGTTGAAGAGGTTGGTGCCGGTGGCGCCGTCCGCCAGCAGCCAGTCGCGCCCCGAAAGCAGGGCCTGCAATGTCGTGGTCATGTCCCTCGCCGTCTCCAAGATCTCAAGCCTGCGCCAGCGCGCCCTGGGCGATGGCGCGCATCCGTCCCACCATGGCCCGCAGCCCGTTCGACCGCTGCGAGGAGAGATGCTGGTCGAGCCCGAGCCGGCCGAGCTCGCCCGGCGCGTCCACGGCCAGCACCTGCCCGGGATCGAGCCCGGCATAGAGCGCGTGCAGCACCGCGATCAGGCCGCGCACGATCATCGCGTCCGAATCGCCGCGGAAGTCGAAGCGGGCCGCGCGGCCGGCGCCATCGAGCCGCGGCACGATCCAGACCTGGCTGGCGCAGCCCTCGACCTTGGTCGCCGGGGTCTTCAGCGCGTCGTCGAGCGCCGGCATCGCCTTTCCGAGGTCGATGACATAGCGGTACCGGTCCTCCCAATCCTCCAGGAAGGCGAAATCCTCGACGATCTCCTCGAAGCGTTCGGTAGCCACGCGGCATGCCCTGAGCTGCGGTTGGGCTGCGATGTAAGCTCTTGGAAGGGCCACGTCCAGATCCCGGCTGCGGCGGCCCGGAGTTTGGCCTTTCCAAGCCCCGCGCGAGCGTCTATGCCCCGGGACCGGAATTGCGGCGCGGACGAATGCGACACGGACCCCTGATCCTCGGCTGTCTTCTCGGCCTCGCCGGGTGTTCCTACGAGATCCCGGATTTTCTGGGGCGGGAGGGCGCCGGCACCGGGTCCT
>NZ_DAIUBO010000213.1:0-6672 GCF_036846665.1 Amaricoccus sp.
AGACGAGGGCAGCGCCCGGCCCGGCGGGTGCGAAGCGCCCGCCTGAGGGCGGGGCGGGCGCTGCCCGGCGGTGCCCGCCGGGCGGGATGGGGTCGCGTCGCCAGATGCAACTTCCCTCGGGCCGGCCCGGCCGCTGACGCCGTCCAGGGTGCGCATCCTCTTCTCCGTCCCGCGCTACCATCCCAACCACGACGGGCTCGTGGCCGGCCTGCAGGCCGCCGGCCACGAGCTGCATTTCCTCGTGCGCGCCGGCCACCCGACCGAGTTCCACCGACCCGGCGTCGCCGTCACCCTGCTGCCGGGCTGGGACATTGGCGACAATCTGCGGCGCCCGCCGCCGGTGCGGGCCCTGGCGCGGATCCTCGCCGCGGTGCGCCCCGATGTCGTGGTGGCGCGCAACCCCAGCCGCACCAGCCTGGCGCTGCACGCGCTCTGCCGGCTGCGCGGCCTCCCCTTCCTGCTCTACATCCAGCGCCGGACCGGCTGCGAGACGATGGGCCCCGGCCGCCGGCTGCTGCTCCGCCTGGGGCTCTGGCCGGCCCATACCGTCAACGCCATCTGTCCGGATCCGCCGCCGCCCCCGCCGGGCAAGACCTGCGACTTCCTGCCCTTCGCGGTCGAGCCCGGCCCCGTCCGGACGGAATGGGCCGCGCGGCCGCCGCTGGCGGTGCTGGCGGTCGGCAAGCTCGACCAGGCGCGCAAGAACCACCTGCCGCTGGTGCGCCATCTCGCGCCGCTGCTGCGCGGGGGCGACATCCGGCTGACGCTGCTCGGCCTGCGCGAGGAAGGCACGAGCCCGGTCTTCGCCGCCCTGACGGACGAGATCGCCGCGCAGGGCGTGGCGGAAAGGGTCCGGATCCGCGCGAATCTCGACTATGCCGCCAGCCGGCGCCTCTATGCCGAGCACGACCTCCTGGTGCTGGCGAGCTCCGCCGAGCGCGCCGCGGTCTCGCCCATGGAGGCGCTCGCCGCCGGGATCCCGGTGATCTGCGGCTCCGACAACGGCACCAATTTCGTGGTGCGGGAGGGCGAGACCGGATTCGTCTTCCCCGACGGCGACTTCCCGGCCATGGCGGCGCGGGTCGCCGACCTCGTCGCCGACCCCGCCGCCGCCGCCCGCATGGGCTGCGCCGGGCGGCGCCTGATCGAGACCGACTTCAGCCCCGCCGCCGCCGCCCGGCGCTTCGAGACCATCCTCGCCCGCCATTTCCCGCAACTGCGCTGACGCCCCCGGGCCGCAAGCCGCGCCCCGGCCGATACACCCGCGCAGCGCGCATCGCGCCGCCTTTGCAGACTCCGCCCATCCCAACTCCGATCGAGTGACCCGGTGGCCGGGCAATGCCATCGCGGGTGGCCCGAAGTCGGGCCGCCGCCCGTCAGACTGGACACCCGGACCATCGTATCGCTGGCCCGCGGGACGGGAAGCGCGATCCTCGGCCGTCAACAGACGGAACCGGGTCAGAAACAGGCGATCCCGACCCTTCGCGACTGCACCTTGCCGCCGAAGCTCCTGTTCCGGATCTCGATACAGGCCTTCCGCGTCTCGCCTCGCGAGCAGCGATAGGCGATGACGCCCTGGGTGACGAACCCGGAAGCGGTGAACGAGCCCTTGGCGAGCGTCTTGTCGAACCACCATCGCCGGGGGGCCTGCGCGCCGTCCGCTGCCGGCGGGATGCGAACATCCGCCGGGCAGTGGCGATCGGTTAGGGACTTGTTAGCACATTCCGGGAAAGCCTTAACCCTGACGCAAATTCGCGTTGCAATGTTCCCGTTTTGCCCTCATGGTGCCGTGGTGAACACAACATGAACGGACCCGCCGATTGCCGCGATCCGACAAACATGGAATAAGAGGCGCGAAGACATGAACACTCCCGTGGTGGACTTTTCCGAAAGACGCGGCATGGACAAGCAGAAGGCGCTGGAATCGGCGCTGGCGCAGATCGAGCGCAGCTTCGGCAAGGGCTCGATCATGAAGCTCGGATCGACGCCGGCGCTCGACATCGCGGCGATCTCCACCGGCTCGATCGGCCTCGACGTGGCCTTGGGCATCGGCGGCCTGCCCAAGGGTCGCATCATCGAGATCTATGGGCCCGAGAGCTCGGGCAAGACCACGCTGGCGCTGCATGTCATCGCCGAGGAGCAGCGCGCCGGGGGCATCTGCGCCTTCGTCGACGCCGAGCACGCGCTCGACCCGGTCTATGCCCGCAAGCTGGGGCTCAACATCGACGACCTGCTGATCTCCCAGCCCGACACCGGCGAACAGGCGCTGGAGATCACCGAGACCCTGGTGCGCTCCGGCGCGGTCTCCGTGGTGGTGGTCGACAGCGTCGCGGCCCTGACCCCGAAGTCCGAGCTCGAAGGCGACATGGGCGATGCCCAGGTCGGCGCCCAGGCCCGGCTGATGAGCCAGGCGATGCGCAAGCTCACCTCCGCGATCAGCCGGTCCCAGTGCATGGTGATCTTCATCAACCAGATCCGCATGAAGATCGGCGTGATGTTCGGCTCGCCCGAGACCACCTCCGGCGGCAACGCGCTGAAATTCTACGCCTCCGTGCGCCTCGACATCCGCCGCATCGGCGCCATCAAGGATCGCGATGAGGTGGTCGGAAACACCACCCGGGTCAAGGTGGTCAAGAACAAGGTGGCGCCGCCCTTCAAGCAGGTCGAGTTCGACATCATGTACGGCGAGGGCATCTCCAAGCGGGGCGAGCTGATCGACCTCGGGGTCAAGGCCGGGATCGTGGAGAAGTCCGGCGCCTGGTTCTCCTTTGCCGACCAGCGCATCGGCCAGGGCCGCGAGAACGCCAAGAATTTCCTCAAGGACAATCCCGACATCGCCTTCCAGATCGAGGACAAGATCCGCGCCGCCCACGGCCTCGACTTCGCCATGTCCGGCGAGGAGACGACCGAGATCCTCGACGACTGACCTCCGCCTCCCGCCGCGCAGACCGGGGCCGGGGCCGGGGCCCCGGCCCCAGCCGGCTGGACCGGGACCGGCCTCGGGGGGCATCGAGCCCCCGCTCGACCGGGCGCCGGCATCCGCCGGCGCGGCACCGTCCCGGCGGGCGCATGGGCCCGGAGATCGCTGTGCCAACAAGTCCGGCGCATGCCTTGTGCATGGATCATGCATGGGCCGAGCATGGCCGGGACGCCCCATGATGGACTCCGCCATCCGGGGGCGCTAACACTCCCGGTCGAACCGCCGGGCCGGATCCTCCGGGAGCGCGGACCGACCCACGGACACCGACATGCCGAGCCTGAACGACATTCGCACCACCTTTCTCGACTATTTCGGCGCCAACGAGCATCGCGTGGTGCCCTCCTCGCCGCTGGTGCCGCGCAACGACCCGACGCTGATGTTCACCAATTCCGGCATGGTTCAGTTCAAGAACCTCTTCACCGGCCTCGAGCACCGCGACTACAGCCGCGCCGCCACCTCGCAGAAATGCGTGCGCGCCGGCGGCAAGCACAACGACCTCGACAATGTCGGCTATACCTCGCGGCATCACACCTTCTTCGAGATGCTCGGCAATTTCTCCTTCGGCGACTATTTCAAGGATCGGGCGATCCCGCTCGCCTGGGAACTGCTGACCCGCGACTTCGGGCTTCCGAAGGACAAGCTCACCGTCACCGTCTATCACGACGACGAGGAGGCGGCGGCCCTCTGGAAGAAGGTCGCGGGCCTGCCCGACGAGCGCATCATCCGCATCGCCACCCACGACAATTTCTGGATGATGGGCCCCACCGGCCCCTGCGGCCCCTGCTCGGAGATCTTCTACGACCACGGCCCGGAGATCCCCGGCGGCCCTCCCGGCAGCCCGGACGAAGACGGCGACCGCTTCGTGGAGATCTGGAACCTCGTCTTCATGCAGTTCGAGCAGTTCGAGGACGGCAGCCGCGCCGACCTGCCGCGGCCCTCCATCGACACCGGCATGGGGCTGGAGCGCATCGGCGCCGTGCTCCAGGGCAAGCACGACAATTACGACACCGACCTGATGCGCGCGCTGATCGAGGCCTCGGCCAATCTGACCGACGGCGCCCCGGACGGGCCCGGCCGTGTCCACCACCGGGTCATCGCCGACCATTTGCGCTCGACCTCCTTCCTGATCGCCGACGGCGTGCTGCCTTCCAACGAGGGCCGGGGCTACGTGCTGCGCCGGATCATGCGCCGGGCCATGCGCCACGCGCATCTGCTCGGCGCCCAGGATCCGGTGATGTACCGCCTCGTACCGGCGCTGGTCGCGCAGATGGGAGCGGCCTTCCCCGAACTTCCCCGCGCCCAGTCGCTGATCGAGGAGACCCTGCGCTCCGAGGAGACGCGGTTCCAGGCCACCCTCGACCGCGGTCTGCGCCTGCTCGACGAGGAACTCGACCGCCTGCCCGAGGGCGCGCCGCTGCCGGGTGGCGCGGCTTTCCGGCTCTACGACACCTACGGCTTCCCGCTCGACCTCACCCAGGACGCGCTGCGCGAACGCCACCGCACGGTCGACGTGGCGGGCTTCGAGACGGCGATGGCCGAGCAGAAGCGCATGGCCCGCGCGGCCTGGGCCGGCTCCGGCGAGGCCGGCGAGGCGGCGATCTGGTTCGACCTCGCCGAGCGCCACGGCCCCACCGAGTTCCTCGGCTACGACACCGAGAGCGCCGAGGCGCAGATCCTCGCCCTCGTCGCGGAAGGAAAGCCCATCGCGAGCGCCGGATCGGGCGAGGCGGTGCAGATCGTGCTGAACCAGACCCCCTTCTACGCCGAATCCGGCGGCCAGGTCGGCGATGCCGGCACCCTGACCACCGATACGGCCCGCGTCGCGATCAGCGACGTGCGCAAGCAGGCCGGGCTCTTCGTGCATTCCGGCCGGGTCGCGGAGGGAACGCTTCAGAGCGGCGCCGCCGCGGCGCTCACGGTCGATCACGACCGGCGCGCGGCGATCCGCGCCAACCATTCCGCGACCCATCTGCTGCACGAGGCGCTGCGCCGCCGGCTCGGCGATCACGTGGCCCAGCGCGGCAGCCTCGTGGCCCCCGACCGGCTGCGCTTCGACTTCACCCACCCAAGGGGGCTCGCCGGCGAGGACCTCGCCGCGGTCGAGGCCGAGGTCAATGCCTTCGTGCGCCAGAATACCCCCGTCGAGACGCGGATCATGACCCCCGACGCCGCCGAGGCGCTGGGAGCCCGCGCCCTTTTCGGCGAGAAATACGGCGACGAGGTGCGCGTCGTCGCCATGGGCCGGAGTGCGGGGAGCGGCATCGGCGCGGGCGGCGATACCTATTCGCTCGAACTCTGCGGCGGCACCCATGTGGGCCGCACAGGCGAGATCGGCACCTTCCGCCTCGTGGGCGAAGGCGCCTCGGCGAGCGGCGTGCGCCGGATCGAGGCCCTGACCGGCGCCGCGGCACTCGCCCACAGCGCCGGCGAATCCGGGGCGCTGGCCGAGGCCGCGGGCCTCCTGCGCGCGCGGCCCGATGAACTCGCCGCCCGCATCCGCGCGCTGATGGACGAGCGCAAGGCGGCGGCGGCGGAGATTGCCGAGCTGCGGCGCAAGCTCGCACTGGCGGGCGGTGCCGAGGCCGGCATCTCGGCCGAGGCCGAGACCGTCGCGGGCATTCCCTTCCTCGCCCAGGCGCTCACGGGCGTCTCGCCGAAGGATCTGCGCGGCCTGATCGACGCGCACAAGGCGCGGCTCGGCTCCGGCGTGGTGCTGCTCGTCGCCGACACCGGCGACCGGGCGGCGGTGGCCGCGGGCGTGACCGAAGACCTGACCGGCCGCCTCTCCGCGGTCGATCTCGTGCGTGCGGCCACCGAGACGCTCGGCGGCAAGGGCGGCGGCGGGCGGCCCGATTTCGCCCAGGGTGGCGGCGCAGACCCCGCCCGCGCGGCGGCCGCGATCGCGGCGGCGCGCGCCCTGCTGGAGGAGAAGGAAAATGCCTAAGGCCTATCTCGTCGCCCGCATCGACGTCACGGATCCGGACCGCTACGGGCGATACGCCGCCGAGACCCCGGGGATCGCCGCGCGCTTCGGCGGCCGCTTCATCGTGCGCGCGGGCCGCTTCGACGCCAAGGAGGGCCAGGCCCGCGCCCGCAACGCCATCATCGAATTTCCCGACTACGACAGCGCGCTCGCCTTCTATGACTGCGACGCCTATCGGGCCGTGCTGCCGCACGCCATGGCGGGTTCCGAGCGCGAGGTCGTCATCGTCGAAGGTGTCGAGGAGGACGCCTGATGCCCGCCTACTGGATCGCGCATGTCACCGTGACCGATGCGGAGGCCTACCGGCGCTACGCCGAGCTCGCCACGGCGGCGATCGCGGCCCACGGCGGCCGCTTCCTGGCCCGCTCGGGGCGCTACGTGCAGCTCGAGGGCCGGGACCGCGCGCGCAACGTGCTGGCGGAATTCCCCGACCTCGAGGCGGCAGAGACCTGCTACCGCTCGCAGGCCTACCAGGCGGCCCTCGCCCATGCCAGGGACGCGGCCGAGCGCGACCTGGTCATCGTCGAGGGCCTCGCGCCCTGATCGCCGCTCACATGGCGATGTAGCGATCGCGGCGGTGGTTGATGGCGATCACCGCGTGCAGGACTACCGCACCCCCCAGCGAATAGGCCCCCGCCCCGGCAGGCAGCGGCATCAGCGCCCGCGCGGAAATCACCAGATCGGCGAGGAGCTGCGTCCCGCCAGGGCG
>NZ_DAIUBO010000214.1:0-6649 GCF_036846665.1 Amaricoccus sp.
GCTTCCTTCCCGCGTCAGCGGGTTCGTTCAATCCCCTCATTTCAGCCGCTTCTGTACAACAACGCCCGTTCATGGGTTCGCCCCGTTCGCGAAATAATCCGGTGACGGAGACCAACACGAAGGCTCAGGGCGGCCAGAAGGACGGCTCCGTGGCGGCCGATCCCCAAGTCCGACGGTAGCGTCCGAAGCGAGCCAGGACCCTGCCAGAAGTCTCTGACGACAAACAGACTTCGCGCCCATAGCCTGGCGCAATGTCGAACAGGCCCTGGCGTTCGAGTGCGCGGGAGCGCAGGCTGACCGTTCCGGCCGCTATTGCAGAGATCGGTCGATTGAGGTCATGTATCGGATAGGCCGTTTTCAATCCGGAATGGCAGAAAGTGCTCGACAAGCTGGAAATGTTCATCGCTCTGGCCCGAGAAGCACATTTCGGGCGCGCCGCGGCAAGTCTCGGGATCACGCAACCGACGCTGTCGACCGGAATCAAGCAGCTTGAGGATCAACTCGGCGTGCAACTCGTCTTTCGCGCGTCCCGCTTCGGCGGTTTGACACCGGAGGGGCAGACCGCGCTGGTGTGGGCACGGAAGATCGTGGGCGATGCGCGCCAGTTGCGCGAAGAAATGAGGTTCAAAAGGGAAGGACTTTCCGGCCAGTTGCGGCTTGCAGTGATTCCGACCGCCCTGACCTGGGTTGCGCGGCTCGCCTCGGAGTTTGGCAAGAAGCACCCAAACGTACGGTTCACCATCCTGTCTCGTACGTCTGTTGAAATCCTGTCGATGCTCGACAACCTCGAGATCGATGCGGGTATCTCCTATCTCGACAACGAACCGATGGGACGGGTCAGCACCGAACCACTTTACGAGGAGCGCTATATGCTGGTTTGTGCCAGATCGTCGCCGTTCTCGAAGCGCGACAGCGTGGGATGGAACGAGATCGGCGGCGCGCGGCTCTCCCTACTGACGCCGGACATGCAGAACCGTCGAATCATCAACCGCAACTTCGCCGCGGTCGATACGACACCCGAAACTTGGATCGAGTCGAATTCGACAATCGTTCTTGCAGCGATGGTCGAACGCGGCGACAGCCTCACAATTCTGCCGGAAGACATGGCGGAGTTTCTGGCGCAGCGCAGATCATTTGCGCTCGTCCCGCTGCATGGCCCGGAGCCGGCGCATTCGGTCGGGTTGGTCGCGCCTTACCGCGAACCGCACACGCCGGTGCTCGACGCCCTTATGCGCACGGCGCGAAACATGTCCAAAAGCGGTCGATAGACCTCCTCAATCAATATACGGAAATACAATATTGATCACCGATTGATTGGCTGCGACTTTGGGGGACGAATAGCCAAGCAGTCGAGGCCCGTCATGCAATCGCCCAACGGTACGCTCACATTGGAGGAACTTGGCCACCTGATCTCGGAGCACCGTGACGCAGAAGGTGCGCTTCTTCCGATCCTGCACGCGATTCAGGATGCCTGCGGCTGTATTCCGGATGCTGCGCACCGCCTGATCTGTGACGCGCTGAACATCAGCGAGGCCGAGTTGCGCGGCGTGATCTCATTCTATCACGATTTCCGCGAGAAACCAGCCGGTCGTCATGTTTTGAAAGTCTGCCGGGCGGAGGCCTGCCAGTCGGTTGGCGGTGATGCCGTTGTAGCGGCTCTCCTGGATAGGCTCGGACTGGACTGGCACGGCACGACCGCGAATGGCGCGGTGACGGTGGAACCGGTCTACTGTCTCGGCCTTTGCGCCTGCGGCCCGGCAGCGATGGTCGATGGCCGTGTCCTGGGCCGCGTCGATGCTGCGAAGCTGGACGCCCTCCTGGCGGAGGCGGGCGCATGAAGATTTTCGTGCCGATGGACAGCGCGGCGAAGGCCCTGGGTGCCGAGGCGGTGGTCGCCGCCCTGCGCGCCGCGGCCCCTGATGCCGAGATTGTCCGCACCGGGTCGCGCGGCATGATCTGGCTGGAGCCGCTGGTCGAGGTGGAGATTGACGGGGTGCGGCATGGCTTCGGCCCGGCGGAGCCCTCCGACGCCGTCGGGATCGTGGACGGCACCAGCGACAAGGCGCTCGGCCCGGTCGCGGACCTTGACTGGATGAGGCGCCAGACACGGCTGACCTTCGCTCGGGTGGGTGTCATCGATCCGCTGTCGCTGGCCGATTTCGAAGTTCATGGCGGCCTTGCAGGACTGCGCCGGGCGCTCGGAATGACAGGTCAGGAGATTGTCGACGAGGTCAAGGCGTCCGGGCTGCGCGGGCGTGGCGGAGCTGGTTTCCCGACTGGCATCAAGTGGCAGACGGTGCACGATACCGAGGCACCGAAGAAATACATCATCTGCAACGCCGACGAGGGCGACAGCGGCACTTTCGCCGACCGGATGATCATGGAGGGCGATCCTTTCACGCTGATCGAAGGCATGGCCATTGCAGGGATCGGCGTGGGCGCGACGCGGGGATACGTGTACCTAAGGTCGGAGTATCCCGATGCCATCGCAGTGATGTGCCGCGCGGTCGAACTCGCGCGAGAAGCGGGCATCCTGGGCACGGACGTCCTCGGGTCAGGCCAGGCCTTCGACATGGAGATCCGCAAGGGCGCCGGGGCCTATGTCTGCGGCGAGGAAACCTCGCTTCTGAATTCGCTCGAAGGCAAGCGCGGCGTTGTGCGCGCCAAGCCGCCACTACCTGCGCTCGAGGGATTTCTCGGGCGGCCGACCATCGTGAACAACGTGATCTCGCTCGCCACCGTGCCGGTGATCTTCGAGAAGGGCGCGCAGAACTACGCCGAATTCGGCCTCGGGCGTTCGCGCGGCACCGTGACGCTTCAGGTCGCGGGCAACGTGGCGCGCGGCGGCCTGTTCGAGACCGCCTTCGGCGTCACGCTGGGCGAAGTGGTGATCGACCTCGGCGGCGGTACCGCCTCGGGCCGTCCCGTGAAAGCGGTGCAGGTCGGCGGCCCCCTCGGTGCCTACATGCCGGTCTCCAAGTTCGACACGCCGATCGGCTACGAGGAATTCGACCGGCAGGGCGGGTTGATCGGCCACGCAGGGATGACCGTCTTCGACGACACCACCGACATGTTGGGAATGGCGCGGTTCGCCATGGAATTCTGCGCCATTGAAAGCTGCGGCAAGTGTACGCCCTGCCGGATCGGCGCGGTGCGTGGCGTCGAGACCATCGATCGCATAGCTGAAGGCGACGCGGCCGCGCTGCCGCTGCTGACCGACCTGTGCGAAACGATGAAGGACGGCTCGCTCTGCGCGCTCGGCAGCTTCACCCCCTATCCGGTACTGTCCGCCGTCACCCATTTTCCCGACGATTTCGCCCGGCTGAAGGAGGCCGCAGAATGAAGGATTTCATCCTCCCCCCGATGCTCGACGACCGTGACATGGGCACCAAGGCGAAGGCGGGCAAACCAGTGACGCTGACCATCGACGGGTTCGAGGTGACGGTGACTGAAGGCACCAGCGTGATGCGCGCGGCCGCGGAACTGGGCATTCGCGTTCCGAAACTCTGTGCGACAGACAGCCTCGAGGCGTTCGGATCCTGTCGGCTCTGCGCGGTAGAGATCGAGGGGCGGCGGGGTACGCCCGCCTCCTGCACCACGCCCGTGACCGAGGGCATGGTCGTTAGCACCCAGTCCGATAAGGTCCGGCGGATCCGCAAGGGTGTCATGGAGCTCTACATCTCCGACCACCCGCTCGACTGCCTGACCTGTTCGGCCAATGGCGATTGCGAACTGCAGGACATGGCCGGAGCCGTGGGGCTTCGCGACGTGCGCTACAAGGCCCCGGAAGACGGCGGCTTCGTCAACCATTTCAAGGCGCGCAACAGCTCCGGTGAGGCCAATCCGGAGTGGCTGCCGAAGGATGACAGCAACCCCTATTTCACCTACGACCCATCGAAATGCATCGTCTGCAACCGGTGCGTCCGGGCCTGCGAGGAAGTGCAGGGCACCTTCGCGCTGACCATCGAGGGGCGCGGCTTCGACAGCCGCGTTTCGGTGGGGGCCGAGAATTTCCTCGCTTCCGACTGCGTGTCCTGCGGCGCCTGCGTACAGGCCTGCCCGACGGCGACACTGCAGGAGAAGTCGATCATCGAGATGGGCACGCCCGACCGGTCCGTCGTGACCACCTGCGCCTATTGCGGCGTCGGCTGTTCGTTCAAGGCGGAGATGCAGGGCGACGAACTCGTCCGTATGGTCCCCTACAAGCACGGCAAGGCGAACCGGGGTCACTCCTGCGTCAAGGGGCGCTTCGCCTGGGGCTATGCGAACCACAGGGAGCGCATCCTAAATCCCATGATCCGCGACAGCATTGACGAGCCCTGGCGCGAGGTAAGCTGGGACGAGGCCATCGGCTTTGCGGCATCGAAGATGCGCGGTCTTCAGGAGACCTATGGCCGAAAGAGTATCGGCGTCATCACCTCGTCGCGCTGTACCAACGAGGAAACCTACTTGGTTCAGAAACTGACCCGCGCAGTCTTCGGCAACAACAACACCGACACCTGCGCGCGCGTCTGCCATTCGCCCACCGGATACGGGCTGGGCCAGACATTCGGCACCTCTGCGGGAACGCAGGACTTCGACTCGGTCGAGCACACCGATGTGGTGATCGTGATCGGCGCGAACCCGACCGACGGTCACCCGGTCTTTGCATCGCGGCTGAAGAAACGTCTGCGGGCCGGCGCAAAGCTTATCGTCATCGACCCGCGCCGCATCGACCTCGTCAAGTCGGCGCATGTCGCGGCGGCGCACCATCTGGCGCTGCGGCCCGGAACCAACGTCGCGGTCGTCACGGCGTTGGCGCATGTGATCGTGACCGAAGGGCTGATCGACGAGGCCTTCATCCGCGAGCGTTGCGACTGGGACGAGTTCCGGCATTTTGCAGAGTTCGTCAGCGATATGCGCCACAGCCCGGAACTCACGGCACTCCTGACCGGGGTGGATCCGGCCGAAATGCGCGCTGCCGCGCGGCTCTTCGCGACCGGCGGAAACGGAGCGATCTATTATGGCCTGGGTGTCACCGAGCACAGCCAGGGTTCGACCACGGTCATGGCAATCGCGAATCTCGCCATGCTGACGGGTAACATCGGCCGCCCCGGGGTCGGGGTGAATCCGCTGCGCGGACAGAACAACGTGCAGGGCTCCTGCGACATGGGTTCGTTCCCGCATGAGTTGCCAGGCTACCGCCACGTGAAAGACGCGGATGTGCGCGAGATGTTCGAGGCGGTGTGGGGCAGGCCGATCGACCCCGAACCCGGTCTTCGAATCCCGAACATGCTGGATGCGGCCGTCGACGGTACGTTCAAGGGGCTCTATTGCCAGGGCGAAGACATCCTGCAATCCGACCCTGACACGAAGCACGTGGCCGCGGGTCTCGCCGCGATGGAATGTGTCATCGTTCACGACCTTTTCCTGAACGAGACGGCGAATTATGCGCATGTCTTCCTGCCCGGTTCCACCTTCCTCGAAAAGGACGGGACGTTTACCAATGCCGAGCGGCGCATCAATCGCGTGCGCAAAGTCATCTCGCCCCGGAACGGCTATGCCGATTGGGAAGTCACGCAACTGCTAGCCAACGCCATGGGTGCCGGGTGGAGCTATACGCACCCCGCCCAGATCATGGATGAAATCGCGGCGACGACGCCCTCCTTCTCTGGTGTCGACTACGCGCTCTTGGAAGAGAAAGGCTCGGTGCAGTGGCCCTGCAACGAGGCGCATCCCGAGGGCACGCCGTTGATGCACGTGGATGGCTTCGTTCGCGGCAAGGGACGATTCATCGTGACCGAGTACGTCGCTACCGACGAGAAGACGGGTCCGCGCTTCCCGCTGTTGCTCACGACCGGGCGCATCCTCAGCCAGTACAATGTCGGCGCACAGACGCGGCGAACAGCGAACACGATCTGGCACGTGGCGGATCTGCTGGAAATCCACCCGCACGATGCCGAAAACCGCGGCCTGAAAGAGGGCGACTGGGTTCGGCTGGCCTCCCGGGCCGGGGAAACCACCCTGAAGGCAATGGTCACCGACCGGGTCAGCCCCGGCGTCGTCTACACGACCTTCCACCATCCCGACACGCAGGCCAACGTCATCACGACCGATTATTCGGACTGGGCTACCAACTGCCCCGAGTACAAGGTGACCGCGGTTCAGGTGAGCCCGTCGAACGGTCCGACCACCTGGCAGGAGGACTATGCCGCGCAGGCCGAGCGCTCGCGGCGGATCCTCCCGGCGGCGGAGTAAAGTCATGCAGGGCCCGTCCACAAGATCCATGCCGGGTTGGTCCTTCCAGACGGACGGCGCCTGTTCGGTTCACCGGACGCTGCCGGAAGAGGTGCCCGTCGCCGTCGTGTTCAACGGCTCGACTCTCGCCGTGATGATGGCAACGCCGGACGACATTGCCGACTTTGCATATGGTTTCGCGTTGAGCGAGGGCGTGATCACTCGACCCGGTGAGGTCGAGAGCTTCGAGGTCGTTTCGCACACTCAGGGTACCGAGGCGCGGTTCTGGCTGCGAGACGACCGCGCCAAGGTTCTTTCCGAACGCCGCCGCATCATGGCCGGACCGGCGGGGTGCGGCCTATGTGGAATCGACAGCCTCGAACAGGCGATGCGGCCGCTACCCCGCGTTCCCCCCCGGGCCCCGTGCCCCTCC